>JBARVK010000275.1:0-1806 GCA_049646225.1 Nodosilinea sp. | reverse complement strand
CACCCATGTCAAACCAGTGGGGAGTGTGGGCCGGAACGCCGATCAGGTCGCCCGCGGTGCAGAGGGTGGCATAGATTTTGTCGTCGAGGTGCAGGTAAAACACCGCCTGCCCTTCTACAAAAAAGCGAACCTCGTCTTCTTTGTGGATGTGCTCGTCTAAAAACTTCTGCCGCAGCTCGATTTTTTGCGGATGTTCGGGGTGCATGCGAATTACGTCGGCGGTCAGGTAGCCGCCTTCCTGCTTGAGGCGATCGATATCCTTAGCGTAGGCGGTCAAAATCGCCTCGGGCTCGGCGGTGGGGGGCAGGGGCGACTGGGTTTGCCACTGCTCAAAGCGCACGCCAGTTTTGGCCAAGGCGGCTGCGATCGCCTCTGGGTCACGGTACTCATTGAGCAGGGTGGTGCCATCGCGATCGCTAAAGATGCGGAGTAGGGTCATCGAGTCGTTGTCCTTGGGGGGGTGCAGAGGGTATACCGTTCTTTTTAGTTTAAATGAGCTAACCCCATTTTTGCTTGAGCAGGCCATCCTGTAGGGCACAGCTGACCAGCACCTCCAGGGCTTCTGTCGCCATTCGGGCCTGAGCTACCGTGGTCCCCCAGCTGTACAGCCCGTGCCCCGCGATGAGATACCCTACCGGGGTCTGCACCGCCCCCAGGCGAGCCAGCACGGCCTCGCTGAGGGCCGCCATATCCTGGCTGTTGGCCACAATCGGCACGGCCACCTCGATGTCGTGGGTGGTGATGCCGGGCAGGGCCTTAAGCAATTCATAGTTGCTCAGCACCAGGGTGTCGTGCCCCTGACCCAGCAGCCAGCGCGACAGGCTAACGCCATGGACCGAGTGGGTATGCAGCACCGCCCCCACCTCGGGATAGGCCTGGTACAGGCTGGTGTGCAGCTGCGTTTCGGCTGACGATCGCCGCCCAGGGCTAAGCGGCTCCCCCTGCAAACTGACCGCCATGATGTCATCTGGGGTGAGCCGACCTTTGTCCCGCCCCGACACGGTAATGGCCACCGTTCCGTCACTCAGCCGGGCCGAGTAGTTGCCGCTGGTGGCCGGGGCCCAGCCCTGGTGCGCCAAAAACTGGCCCGCCTCTGCTAGCGATCGCGCGATCGCATCAAACTCCATGCTCAACTGACCCGTTCCAATACTGCAAAATCAGCACTATACCACCTCAGTTTTGCCAATTAAGGATGAATTGGCGAGGGACTGCGGCGGTCGTGGGTAGATCGCAGCGGCGTTTGTAACAGGTGAGGTGAGCTGTCCCCAGTCCACCTGCCACAGGTTTGTTTTGGTAAAGTTAGCCCCCGTCAGCCGGGCGTAGTCAAGGCAGGCTTCGGAGAGGTTGGCCCGAAACAGGATGGCGTTTTCTAGCGAGGCCCGGCTCAGGTCGGCTAGCCGCAAAACGGCCTCGCTCAGGTCGGCCTCGGCTAAATTGGCCCCGGTCAAGACAGCCCGAAACAGGTTGGTGCCTACACAGTTGGCCTGGCGCAGGTTGGCCCTGGCCAGATTGGCCCCCATCAAGCTGGCGTTGCTTAAGTTACTTTGACTCAGGTTAACGTTACACAGATTGGAGTAGTGAAATGTCGTTCTCACCAGGTTAGCCGACTGCAAAATGGCTTCTCGCAGATCGACCTCGTAAAAATTAGACTCACCCAGGTCGGCCTCGGTGAGCAGGGTTTCCTGTAGGTCTGCTTTATAGAAGTGCGAATGCTGAAGGTTGGCGTGGCTGAGGTCAGCGGTGTAGAGGTTAGTTTTGTAAAAGTCTACCCGGCTGAGGTTGGCGCTGCTGAGGTTGGCCATACAC
>JBARVK010000274.1:0-10006 GCA_049646225.1 Nodosilinea sp. | reverse complement strand
GGTACAGGCCGAGTACCAGCTGCGTTTTCGCCTGCGCGGAGAGCACCCCTGGAGTGACCAAGTCGTACTGATTACCATTGATGACGCTAGCCTGGATCGCCTTGGGGCCTTTCCCTGGCGGCGACAGCGCTATGCAGATCTGCTGCAACAGCTGCAAGCGGCACCGCCCCGAGTCATTGTATTTGACCTGCTGTTTAGTGACCACAGCCCCGACGATGCCGGGTTTGCCGAGGCGATCGCCGCTCATCCCGCCATTATTTTGGCCTCGGCCTGGAATCGCAATGGACAGCCTTTAGAGCCAACCTCAACGCTGGCAGGGGCGGCCCTGGCCAGTGGCCATATCTTGCAGCAGCACCAGGGCGGCTACATTCACAGCGTTGAACCCATGCTGGGGGGGAAGCCCGCCCTAGCTGTGGCGGCGGCAGAGGCCCTCAGCCTGACCCAGCAGACGGTACAGCTACCGCCGCTGGATCGCCCTCTATGGGTCAATTGGCCTGGATCAACCCGCACGTTATCTACCTATTCTTTCGTTGAGGTGGTTGAAGGTCGGGTGCCGCCCCAGGTGTTTGAGGACAAGGTGGTGCTAATTGGCGCTACCGCCCTGGGCCTCGATGACTGGGTTACCCCATTTAATATCGACCCGCCCGCCAGCGGCGTATATTTGCACGGAGCGCTAATCGACAACCTGCTGCATCAGCGCTGGCTGAGGCCAGTTGCCGGCGTGTGGGTGGGTGGGCTAGCGCTGGTGCTGGGGATAGGGGGGGCATGGCACATGGTAGCGGTCGGGCGCAGCAGACCTCGATCGCAGCGCCAGCAGCTGTTGCGGCAGGGGACAGTGGTAGGTGGGCTGATCGTGATTTGGTGGTGGCTAGCCCTGGCCCTGTTTGAGGTTAACCTTTGGCTGCCGGTGGTAGGGCCTGCCCTGGTCGTGGGTACGGCGGCAGGGTTGAGCATAAGCCAGCAGCTGGTGCGGCAGAATCGCTGGCTTATGCAGCTAACGGTGAGTTTACAGCGCCGCCATGGCTCAACCCTAGTGCTGCCTGGATCCGATAGCTCACCTGTAGCTGGAGTAGGCTACGAACCGGTGGCCTCCCCCCAGCTCGCCTCAGGGGTAGCTCAACTGGTCGAGCTGACCCAGCAGCTGGGGCGATCGCAGGCGATTCAGGTGGCCATTGCCCGCAGCCTACCCCTGGGGCTGGTGGCAGCAGCGGCCGATGGCACCGTGTGGGTGGCTACCCCCCTGGCCACCGACTGGCTGGGGGTAGCGGCGGGCGACAACCTGTATACCAGCGCGCTGGTCAACTGGTTTGACGCGGGAGTCTGGGAGCGGCTGTGGCAACAGGTCGCCCACGGTCGGCCGGTGCCCACCCAGGTGCGGTCTATGCAGGAACCAAGCCGCTGGTACGAGCTGCGGCTAGAGCCCCTCGCCGCTGATGCCAGTCGGTCAGCCGACTGGCCCCAGGGAGCGATCGTGCTGATCGAAGACATTACCTACCGGCAGCACATGGAAGCCGAGCTGCGGCAGCTCAACGAAAGTTTGGAGGAGCAGGTGCAGATGCGCACCCGGCAGCTAGAGCAGCTCAACCGATCGCTGCATGAACAGATAGCCGAGCGGCAGCAGGCCCAAAGCCAGCTTGCCTACGAGGCCCTGCACGATGTGCTGACAGGATTGCCCAACCGTCGCCAGTTTCTCAGTCACCTCAGCGCTCAGTTTGGCCAGCCCGAGGGCGATCGGTTCGCGGTGCTGTTTTTAGACTGCGATCGCTTCAAGCTGATCAACGACTCTTTTGGTCACGGGGTAGGCGATGAGCTGCTCAAGCGAGTGGCCATTTTGGTGCAGGAGTGCGTGCGCCCCACCGATGTCGTGGCCCGCTTTGGCGGCGACGAGTTCACCATTCTGCTGACTACCCTTGACCACGTGGAAGATGCGATCGCGGTGGCCCAGCGCATTCGCCAGCAGTTTGCCCAGCCGCTGACCATTCAAGAGCACCAGCTCTTCACCAACACCAGCATTGGCATTGTGGTCGGCGGCCCCCAGTACCATCACCCCGACGAGCTGCTGCGCGACGCCGATACGGCCATGTACCAGGCCAAGGTCAACGGGCTGGGCTATGCCCTCTTTGAACCGGGCATGCATCTGAATGTGCGCCAATCGCTCCAGCTAGAAACCACTCTGCGCCTGGCCCTGGAGCGGCAGGAATTTCAGCTGCACTACCAGCCGATCGTCAACCTGTCCACCCAGCAGCTAATCGGCTGCGAAGCGCTGCTGCGCTGGCTACACCCCGACCGGGGGCTGTTGCTGCCTGGTGAATTTTTGACCGCAGCCGAAGACGCAGGGCTGCTAGTGCCCATTGGCAGCTGGGTCCTACGAGAGGCCTGTACCCAGCTGCAGCGCTGGCGCCGCCGTTGTCTAATCGCCCCGGAGGCCATGGTCAGCGTCAATCTTTCCACGACCCAGTTTTTGCAGCCCAACCTGGTCGATCTCATTGATGACATTTTGATCGAGAGCGGGCTACCCCCGACCAACCTCAAGCTCGAAATCACCGAAACCGTCGTGATGGAAAACCCGACCCAGGTAGTCCAAATGATTCAGGCCCTGCGCGATCGCGGCATACGCCTCAGCATTGACGACTTTGGTACCGGCTACTCGTCGCTGGGCTACCTACAACAGCTGCCCGTCGATGTGCTCAAAATCGATCGCAGCTTCATCGACAACATCCACCAGAGCACCCAGCAGTACGGCATTGTAGAAGCCATCATTCGGCTGGCGGCCCACCTGAATATTCAGGTAATTGCCGAAGGCATTGAGCACTTTGCCCAGCTTCAGTCGCTCAGCCAGCTAGGCTGCGAGTTTGGTCAGGGGCACCTGTTTGCCCGCCCCCTGAGCGTGAGCCAGTTTAGCCAGTATTTGCGGCGTTTCTAAGGCAAACAATCCATGTAGTTCTCCATATCCCAGTTGGTTGTGGTCGCCAAAAAGCGAATCCACTCATCGCGCTTGTACTGGTCGTAGAGGCGGTACATTTCCCCCGGCAGAGCCGACTTAATCACCTCGTCAGTGGCCAGAGCATCCAGCGCCTCACCCAGGGACATGGGCAGCTTTTTCACCTGCTTACCGCTGTCCATCGCCTCATAAATGTTGCGCTGCTCGGGCTGGCCGGGGTCAAGCTGGCGGCTGAGGCCATCGTCAAAGGCTTTGAGCATAGCGGCGGCCATCAAGTAGGGGTTCACCATCGAATCGACCGCGCGGTACTCGAAGCGACCCGGGGCCGACACCCGCAGACCGCAGGTGCGGTTTTGGTAGCCCCAGTCAGAGTAAACCGGCGCCCAAAAACCCGCATCCCACAGGCGGCGGTAGGAGTTGACCGTCGAGCAGCCGATCGCCGTCAGCGCAGGCAGGTGCTCGATCACGCCGCCGATGCAGTGCAGCCCCACCGGCCCAGGGATTCGCTTTGAGGCACCTTCCACAGGCATAAAGGTATTCTCGCCGCCCCGGTGGTAGGTGTAGTTACCCTCCAAACCGGGCAGGCTCTCAAAGCCAAAGGTCTTGATGTCTGGCTCACCGCCCCGCCACAGCGACAGGTTATGGTGGCAGCCCGAGGCCGACACCCCCATAAACGGCTTCGACATAAAGCAGGCAATCAGGTTAAACTCGCGGGCCACCTGGGCACAGATCTGGCGGTAGGTGGTGAGGCGATCGGCGGTGCGTACCGCATCGTCAAACATGAAATTTAGCTCTAGCTGCCCCGGCGCGTCTTCGTGGTCGCCCTGGATCATGTCCAGGCCCATGGCTCGCCCATACTCAATCACCCGCAGAAACACCGGGCGCAGCTCTTCAAACTGGTCGATGTGGTAGCAGTTGGGCTTGGTGACGCCGCCGTTGGGCTTGCCATCGGGGCCTTTTTTCAGCCACATCATTTCGGGCTCGCAGCCGTGGCGCAGCTGAAGCCCATGCTTGGCCTGAAATTCGGCATGAATGCGCTTCAGATTGCCGCGACAGTCGCCGGTCAAAAACGCCGCCGCATCCACCTCTTCCTCGCGGTTGCGAAAGCAGACGCAGTAGACCCGCGCCACCCGCTTGTCCCACGGCAGCTGGCAGAAGGTCTCGGGGTCAGGAATCGCCACCAGCTCCGCCGCCTCTGGCCCGTAGCCCAGGTACTGACTGTGGCGATCCATGGCCAGGTTTACGGTGGCCCCATAGACCAGCTGAAAGCCATTCTCTGCTGTAGTCTCCCAATAGTCAGCGGGAATGCCCTTGCCCACAATGCGCCCGGTGATAGACACAAACTGGTAATAGATGTACTGAATCCCCAGCTCGTTAATTTTGGCCCGCACCTGCTTAACCAGCTCGTCGCGCCCCTCGGCAACAACATAGCGCTCTAAATCGGTCGAGGTATCGACCCGCGTTAGCACTCCAGTCACCGTGAGACCTCCTAGTTTGCACAGCAGAATGGTCTCAGTAAAGCCAACTTGTTATAACAAGTTTGTAGCGATTGATACGCCATGCGAAAACCGGTTATCAGCCCCCTTCGCTATGCCGTTGAGCAGTACGCTAGAGTCTAGATGTAGCTTGAGCAATTTAGCTCAACCCGTGAGAGTTGTTCTAGGAACTTCAAAGGCTGAGCGTTTTTTCTTTAATATTCAAATGGCATATGCAAATTACCCTTGACCTTCCCGACAGCTTGGAATTGACAGAAACCGATTTGCGAACTGAATTAGCGGTTGCCCTATTCCAACAAGAACGGATTACCCTGGGCACCGCTAGTCACCTCGCTGGCCTTCATCAAATTGAGTTTCAACGCCTTATTTCAGATCGTGGTATCGGTGTTCACTACGATATCGATGACTTAGATCAAGATCTGAACAGCCTTCGTCAGGATGGTTGGTGATGCGAGCCGTGAGCAACACGTCTCCACTCAGCAATTTGGCCGTTATTGGTGAGATTGAGCTGCTGCAAAAGATTTACCCAAAAGTATATATTCCGCCAGCTGTTCACAGTGAATTGATACGTTTTAGCGAGATTCAGGCAACCATCTCTAATGCGATTGAAGCTGGGTGGCTAGAAATACAAACACCTAAAAACATCCAGTTCATTCAAATACTCAATCAATTTCTTGATCCTGGCGAAGCTGCTGCGATCGCTCTATCCGTTGATATTGGAGCCGATCGCCTCCTCATTGACAAACGTCTTGGCCGAGGCATTGCTTTACAGCACAACGTCAAAATTCGAGGACTTTTAGGCCTCTTGGTTAACGCAAAGAGCCAAAGGCTGATTCCCGTGATGCAGCCATTATTAGATCGCCTAATTGGTGAGGCAGGCTTTCGTATTAGCCCAGCGTTATACGATCGCGTACTTCGAGAGGTAGGCGAGAGTTAATCACTCAGCTTGGGACTTCTGAGGCGATCGCACCCACCCAGCGCCTAACCTACGGCCCTACAATAGCCATGGCGTTTCCGCAGCCCGATCATGGACTTTCTCTGCCAGGCGATTATCTTCGATGTCGATGGGGTGCTCATTAACTCAGACCCAGTGGCCGATCGCCACTGGCGGCGCTGGGCCGATCGCCACGGGGTTGACTACCAGGCGATCGCCCGCATTCACCACGGACGCCCCACGGTAGACACCATTCGTCAGGTTGCGCCCCATCTGGATGTTGTCGAAGAGGCCCGTCTCAAGGAAAGTGCCGAAGCTGACGACACCGACGGGCTGGTAACCTATGCCGGAGCGAAAGAGCTGTTGGCCCAGCTGCCGCGCGATCGCTGGGGGGTTGCCACCAGCGGCACCCGCCGTACAGTGTCAATTCGCTTTCCTTACCTGGGTCTACCAGAGCCCTCGGTGATGGTGACCGCCGACGATGTGCGGCGGGGGAAACCCGCGCCTGACCCCTACCAGCTAGCGGCCCAGCGGCTGGGCGTTGCCCCCGCCGACTGCCTGGTAATTGAGGACGCCCCCGCCGGCGTTGAGGCCGCAAAAGCGGCTGGGGCAAAGGTAATTGCGGTGGCGACAACGAACCCGGTCGAAAACTTGGGCTTGGCCGATGCGATCGCCCCCACCCTAATCTCCATCCAGATCAGCGTTAACTCAAACGGACTGCTGGTTCACGTTCCTGGGGCCAATTGAAACCTCCGAGCCGGGTTATACAAACGGAAACGGTTTCCAGGGAATCCATTCGGCCCAGAGTTGGGCCATCGTGCCATCGGCCAGGGCGGCGGCGATCGCGGCGTTCAGCGTGGCATTTAGGGTTGGGTTGGCTTTAGGGGTCGCGATCGCAAAGGGCACCCGCGTCGGCAGGGTAAAGGCAATCGCCAGCGAGTCATCCTCCTCGGCGGCGACCACTAGCACCAGCTCATCGTCGATCAGAGCGTCGATCTCCCCAGCTCGCAGGGCCGCCAGCATTTCGGGTAAAACCTGGTCGCTGCCGGGATAGGGGACTGCGGTAGCGCCAGGGAAGCCCTCCACCAGGGCGATATTGGTGCTGTCGGCCAAGCCCCCGACCCGTTTGCCGGACAGGTCCTCCACTGAGGCGATGCCGCTGCCTTTTTTCACCAGCACCGCCTCGTCAAACAGGCCGTAGGGCTGGCTAAAGTCGACCACCCGCTGGCGATCGGGCGTAATCGCCTGGTTAAACCACACGGCATCGTACGTCCCCGTGGCCAAGCAGGTGTAGAACTCGGCCATAGGCAAGTTGTGCCACACCGGAGTCAGACCCAGCTGACTGCAGATCGCTCGGGCCAGTTCGGGTTCGTACCCAGTGCGCTGACCATCAGCGGTGAGAAAGCTCATTGGGCGAGCGTCGAAGTCGCTGGCGGCAATATGCAAAATGCCCGACTCAACGGTGAGGCGGCTGGTAGATTCGGCGGTGGGTAACGGGGGACACATAATCTTTGGGGGTAGAACTTATTATGACAAGTAGATAGGGCACCCTCAAATTTGTCAACTCAGTGACGTCAGGGGCGGCTGGTTTTACCCCACAATCGACTGCTCCGTCTGCTGCGTTCCCGCACTCCCCCATTCTGTTTGCCATGGACTATCAACCTATTCAGCTCTCTCCCGAGCAGATTCAGCAGTTCCAGGACGATGGTTTTTTGATTCTGGAGAATTTTTTGCCCGCCGACTTTGCCGAACGCCTGGCCAGCCGGTTGGAGCCCATGTTCCACGGTGAGTTTGAAACCGGCATTTACCCTGACGAGTGGCACTGGCGACCGCGCATGAGCCTGCCCGATATCACCCGGGAGATCTGCAACGGCTGGAAATGCGATCGCACCATTGCCAGCCTGGTGCTCTCGTCAGAGATTGGCCGCCTCAGCGCCACGCTAGCGGGGTGGGACGGGGCCAGAATTGGCCAGGACAGCCTGTGGATGAAACCGCCCCAGGCCCAGGCGATCGCCATGCACCAGGACGGCGTGTACATCGACTTTTTAACTCCGCCGCAGATGATGACCTGCTGGATTGCCCTCGATCGCGCCACCGCCGCCGACGGCACCCTAATGTACGCCAAAGGCTCCCACAAATGGCCGATCTCTAACGTGGCGGGCGAATTCCACGCCCCCGTCAAAGACTACCGCTGGGCCATGCTGCAGGCGGCGGAAAATGCAGGCGTTCCTGAACCCGAACTGGTCGTGGTCGATGTGCCCGCCGGAGGCTGCGCCTTCCACCACGGGCGCACCTGGCACGGCCTCGGCCCCACCACCCGCACCGAGGGCATGTTCCGCAGCATTGGTCTGCACACCATCCCCGCCGCCGCCCAGTTTCACCCCACCAACCCCCAGGGCTACATCTACGGTCGCTACAAGCGGGTGGGTGACACAGCGATGGACGAGAGCTTTTTCCCGATTCTCTGGCGCAACGACGGCTATCGCAGCCCCCACCTGGCAGAGTATTGCGAAGATCCGCTGGGGGCAGCGATGGCGATCGCCTGACAATTTTGGATTGGCAATTTTGGATTTGAGCCCAATTCCCTATGAAACAGGAGGCATCGCAACGGAAAGTCCCCTCCTGGGAGGGGCAGGGGTGGGCAGCCCAGCCTCCATGACCCACCCCGCCCTTCGGGCACCCCTCCCAGGAGGGGACGAGTGGCTCAATTCCCCGAACGGTGGGTTACAGCCGGAGCCAGGGCGATCGGCTCTCCCAAAGTTGACCTTCGGCCTACCCCACCCTACCGCCCCATCTCCCCTATCTTCCCCATCTCCTTCTCCCATCTACCCCTCCACCAACTACCCCACAGGAGTCTATCCATGACCATTGCCCAAGAACGTCCCACCGCGATCGCCGTCACCCACCCCCTCGAACCCCTCACCCCTCAAGAAATTGCGGCCGCCGTCGCCATTCTGCGCGATGAGAAATCCCTGGGCGCGACCGCCCGCTTTGCCACCGTTACCCTCAACGAGCCCGCCAAGGAAACGGTGATGGGCTTTAAGCCAGGGGATGACATTGTGCGCGAGGCCTTTGCAATCGTGCTCGACAATGCCACGGCCCAGACCTACGAGGCGATCGTTTCCCTCACCGAGGGCACCGTCATCGCCTGGCAGCACATCCCCGACGTGCAGCCGCCGATCATGCTGGACGAGTTTTTGGAGTGCGAGAATGCGGTCAAGGCTTGCCCGGAGTTTATTGCGGCGATCGCCAAGCGCGGCATCACCGATACCAGCCTGGTCATGGTTGACCCCTGGTCGGCCGGCAACTACGGCCTAGAGGATGAGGAGGGCGTGCGCCTCTCCCGCGCCCTCTGCTGGGTGCGCGCCAACCCCACCGATAACGGCTACGCCCGCCCCATCGAGGGCGTCATTCCCGTGGTTGACCTCAACAAAATGGAGGTGGTGCGGGTCGAAGACCACGGCGTGGTGCCCCTGCCACCCCAGTCCGCCAACTACTCCCAGGAGTACATCAAAAACTTCCGTACCGATCTTAAGCCCCTCGAAATCATTCAGCCCGAAGGCCCCAGCTTCACCGTGGAGGGCCACGAAATCCGCTGGCAAAAGTGGAAAATGCGCATCGGCTTTACCCCCCGCGAGGGGCTGGTGCTCTACACCGTGTCCTACACCGACGGCGGCGAAGAGCGGCCCATACTCTACCGTGCCTCCCTGGCCGAGATGACCGTGCCCTACGGCGACCCCCAGCCCCACCACTACCGCAAAAACGCCTTCGACGTAGGTGAGTACGGCGTCGGTACCCTGGCCAACTCCCTCAAACTGGGCTGCGACTGCCTGGGCGAAATCCACTACTTCGACGCCTTCATGACCAACTCGCGGGGCGAGGTGGCCCAGATCGAACACGCCGTCTGCCTCCACGAAGAAGACTTTGGCATTCTCTGGAAGCACGTGGACTGGCGGACGAATGAGACTGAGGTGAGGCGATCGCGCCGCCTGGTGGTCTCCTTCATCGCCACCGTAGGCAACTACGAGTACGGCTTCTTCTGGTACTTCTACCAGGACGGCACCATTCAGTACGAGGTCAAGCTGACGGGTATGCTCAGCACCGCCGCCGTGCCCCCCGGCGAAACCCCCAAGTACGGTACCCTGATTGCCCCCCAGCTCTACGCCCCCGCCCACCAGCACATCTTCAACGTACGTATGGATATGTGCGTCGACGGCCTGCGAAACTCGGTCTACGAAGTGGATGTAGAACCCGAGGGAGATGAAACCCTCAACCCCTACGGCAACGCCTTCTACGCCAAATCGACCCTGCTCGCCAGCGAACTAGAGGCCCAGCGACTGATCGACCCAATGAAGGCCCGCTACTGGAAGATCGTCAACCCCAACGAGACCAACGCCGTGGGCAACCCCACCGCCTACAAGCTCATGCCCGGCGAAAATACCCTACCCCTGGCTAGATCGGGCGCCAGCGTGATCAAGCGCGCCACCTACATGACCAAGCATCTGTGGGTGACCCCCTACGCCCCAGACGAAAAGTTTCCGGCGGGCGATTACCCCAACCAATCGACTGGGGGTGAGGGGTTGCCCAAGTGGACGGAGGCAAACCGCCCGGTGGACAACACCGACTTGGTAGTGT
>JBARVK010000273.1:0-7950 GCA_049646225.1 Nodosilinea sp. | reverse complement strand
CCGACGAGCTGGTGGAAATGATCTACACCCCCGCCTGCAAGCCCACTGCCCAAAAGGTGTTCGCCTCCATTGTCACCGCGCCGCCGGGGCCAAAGCCCGACGACCTGCTGCCCCACATCACTCAGCCGCTGCTCGTGCTCTGGGGCGAAAATGACCCCTGGACGCCAATCAAAGGGGCCGAGGTCTACCGAAAACTCGCTGAAGACGTAGGCCGTCCCGGCCTGGTCACCTTCCACAGCATCCCCAATACCGGCCACTGCCCCCACGACGAGCGCCCTGAGGTGATTAACCCGCTGCTGGTGGAGTGGCTGGGTACACTGCCTCAAGGTTAGGTATCAGGCAAATCGTAGGTGGATGAAACGAAGGATCACCCAACAGCAGAATTAGTTTAGGGTGGGTTCAACTTCGTTCCACCTACCCTACAACTACAGGGGCCAGTCTATGGGTGCTTCAAAGATATCTATTGCAGAAAACGGGCAGACCTGAGGCAAACTTTTAGGGTCAAGCGGCGTCTCTTGACCAACCAGGTTTAGCCCCTTCTGGTAACCTACCGCGATCGCTTCTCTTAAATAGGGCTTTAGGCTAGGGTTTTCTTTGAGGTGACGCTGAATTTCTTGACGCTGCTCTCTAATGGTGTAAACCCAGCTTTTGGAGCGAGCCTCGGGTTGGTAGTACCACTTGAGCAGATGCCCCAGCAGCACCCCCAGTCGATTCCGCAACTCCTGCCGCTCCTGCCGACCCAATGATTCGATCTCCTCAATCAAGTTCTCAATGTCCAGTTCCCCCAGCTGACCCGCGCGCAGTAGTTCAGCCTGACGCTGAGTCCAGGCGTAAAAGTCTTGCTCGTAGAGAGTGGTAGTTTGCATTGGTAACACTGTGCTGGCTTTCTCCCATTTTAAAGGGGCTGACAGCGGGAAGATACGGTATTTTTCTGACCTGGCGCTCCGCTGGAGCAGAGCCCGCCTACCCACCCCTGCGTAGCAATGTCCCTTAGCCCAGTCAGAATTCTGTAATCTCCACGACTATTACCTGGCCAATTACCCCTAGAGTGGGTTAAAAACCGACTAACTCTCGTCCTTCGTCGTTATCACTGTCGCCTATGTCTTCAGCCGCCCTTCAGGAGCAGCTCGATCGCTACTACCGCCAGGTCAAAACCGTAATTCTGGCGCGGCAGCACCCGGTCAGCGGGCTATTGCCCGCCAGCACCGCCGTCAATGTCCACGGCAACTACACCGACGCCTGGGTGCGCGACAACGTGTACAGCATTCTGGCGGTGTGGGGGGTAGCGCTGGCCTATCGCCACCTGGATGACGATCAGGGCCGCACGGTAGAACTAGAGCAAAGCGTTGTTAAGCTCATGCGGGGGCTGATGACCGCAATGCTGCGCCAGGCTGAGAAGGTAGAGCAGTTCAAGGAACGGCAGGATCCACTAAAGGCCCTACACGCTAAGTACGATACAGGTAGTGGGCTGCCGGTGATCGCCGACGACGAGTGGGGGCACCTGCAAATCGACGCGACCTCGGTGTTTTTGCTCATGCTGGCCCAGATGACGGCCTCGGGGCTGCAAATTGTCTTTACCCAGGATGAAGTCAATTTTGTACAAAACCTGGTCTACTACATTGGCCGGGCCTACCGCACCCCCGACTATGGCATTTGGGAGCGGGGCAACAAAATCAATCACGGCAAGCCAGAACTCAACGCCAGCTCCGTGGGCATGGCCAAGGCGGCGCTAGAGGCCCTGCGGGGGGTTAATTTGTTTGGGATGCGTGGCGGTCAATCTGCCACGATTCATGTGCTCACCGACGAAATTGCCCGCGCTCGCATTACTCTAGAGTCGCTGCTGCCCCGCGAGTCGGGGTCTAAGGAAATTGACGCGGCCCTGCTCAGCGTAGTGGGCTATCCGGCTTTTGCGATCGATGATGCGCAGATCGCCCATGCTACCCGACAAAAAATTATTGATAAGCTACAGGGCAACTACGGCTGCAAGCGGTTTTTGCGCGACGGCCACCAGACCGTGATCGAAGACACGACCCGGCTGCACTACGAACCCGAAGAGCTGCGGCAGTTTGAGCACATCGAGTGCGAGTGGCCGCTGTTCTTTACCTACCTGTGGCTGGACAGCCTGTTTGCGGGCGACAAAGACCAGAGCCGCTTCTACCAGGAGCGACTGACAGCCCTTGCGGTCGAGCGCGACGGTCTGGGGCTGCTGCCTGAGCTGTACTATGTGCCCGCCGAGAGCCTAGACGCCGAACGCAAACAGCCCGGCAGCCAGCCCCGCCTGCCCAATGACAACCTGCCCCTGGTGTGGGCGCAGAGTCTCTACCTGTTGGGGCAGCTGATTCAAGACGGGCTGCTCAAGCCCGGCGACATTGACCCCCTGGGACGGTACCGAGCCCTAGGCGACCACCGCTACCCCGTGGTGCAGGTGGCCCTTTTGTCCGAAGACAAAGCCCTGCAGACGGAGCTGGCCACCTACGGTCTGCCCACCCAAACCCTGACAGAAATTACCCCAGTGCAGGTTTTCCCCGCCGCCGAGCTGTCGGCGATTTACGCCGAAATTGGCAAAAACGACAAGCTCAGCCTCAGCGGTCGCCCGGTGCGACGGCTGCGCAGCCTGACGACCTCCCACATATTTCGCATCAAAGGCGACTCGGTGGTGTTTTTGCCCTCGTTCTTAGACCAGCAGCGGTTTTACCTCACCCTCGACTACCACTTTTTGGTGGCTCAAATTCGCAGCGAGCTGGCCTACATCTACGACCACTGGCGCGAACCGGGCCGCCCCACGGTAACGCTGCTGCTCACCCACGCCATGTTTGAGCTGGGCCACAAACCCATCTATGAGTCGCCGCTGATGGCGCTAATGCAGGAGCTGCAGGGCGATCGCTGCGATCATGTGCCGGTCAAACTCGGCCCCCTGCACCAGCTCACGATGACCACCAGTCTGGAGCGAGTTGATAACGTCAACGGTTACCAGTTGGGCAGCACTTCGGTGGGCTACTCGCCCCTGTGGACAGCCTATTTGGGCTTTGAGCCCGATCGCGATGGGCCCCTGTCGCTGCTCGAAGAGTACACCCTGGAGAACGAGACCGATCTCGATCACCTACTCTCTCAGCTGCGCGAATCCAACAATATCTACGAGCAGCTAGAGCTGCTGGCCACCCTCAAACACCTGCACGGTAGCGACTTTAATACCGGCTTTGGCGGCCCCAGTCACGCCATCACCGTTGCAGACCTGCTGGATGAGGTCTACGCCAAGGCCAGCCAGCTAGAGCAGTGGGGCATTTTGCGGCGCACAGCGGGTCTGCTGGGCAAGGCCGACATCACCCTCTCGGATGCCGTAACCGAGCTGCTGGTTCGCCAAAAGCAAATTTCGGTGGGCAAATCTTACAGTGAAGAGTCGCTGATCACCGAGCCGATGGGCCACAGCGAAATTCTCGACAAAATTCGCACCTTTTGCGGCGACGATGTGCGCGACCACGTCCTCACCCAAGAGATCTTGATTGACCTGAGCATTTTGATCAAGGCCGAACCCTCGCTGTTTAATGGCTTGATGACCCTGCGGGTCGGCTACCTGCTGCTGCTGATTACCAGCGAACTGGCCCGAGAGCGCGACATTACCCAGGACGAAGCCTACGGCCAGCTAGTTGACCTTAGCCCCTTTGAACTCAAGACTCGCCTGCGCCAGGTGCTGGCTGGGTTTGACGGGCTCAATCAGTCGATCTTTCGCCGCGAGTCGCTGCACGTCAAGCCCCACAACCCGATCAACTGGCAGGTGGTGCCGGTTGGCATTGAGCCCGTTGCCGAAGCTACCGAACAGCTACAGTCCCAAGACTGGCTGCGCAAGCGAATTATCGACGGCGAAATTATCCGCATTTCCGAAGGGTTTTATACCCAGGTGTGGGAGGTGCTGAAGCACTCCAGGGGGATTGTAATCGGCAACAAGTTTGACCGCAAAAACCGCATCGACAGCGATCGCATTCTCTCTGAGATGACCCCCGGTGAGCAAAACTTTGAGCGCCGTATTACCCACCTGCTAAATAAGATTCAGGCTCCAGAATACCGCCATGTCAACCTCGAAGCTCTGCGAGAAATGGGTGAAATCTTCAAGGTCAACCCCGACCTCTACTTTGAAGACCACCTCTACCTCGATGTACTGATTGGCCACGCTGTGCGCCTGGGCTGGTTTGACCAGAACCCCGAACGGGTTGGCGCTTACGAGTCGGATAAAGCCGCTGCTTGGCAAGCGTTCTACCAACTGCCACCGACCCAGTGCGCCACCTACATCGCTATGGCGCTGCAGTTCCTCACGGTGCTGGGCGAGGCCGAAACGGGGGCTGAAGAGCTGGAAGAGGTGGCCTGATTGGGCAGGGGGGCAGGGGATCAGGGGAGATGCGGAGCGCACCTCTTTCTTGCCTCCACGCTCCCTGGCTCCCCTTGGCACGGTTATCTATTCGAAAAGAAATGATTTTTCATCCCATCACCTTGCCCCGGCCCTTTAGCGACAGCGCAAACCACGCTGTCAGCAGCGTCAGCGCCCCCGCAATCCAAAACGGGAAACTGTAGCTGACGCTGACCAGCAGCCCCGCCGTGGCCGGGCCGATCGCATTGGAAATGCTCAAATAAGAGGCATTCAGCCCCAGCACCTCGCCCTGCTCACGGGGGCCGCTGTTGAGCGACAGCAGCGCATCGATCAGCGGCATGGGGAATGAGTTGACGGCGCTGAAAACCACCGCGAACGCCACAAACGCCACAATATTAGGGAACGCAGGCATCAACAAAAACAATACTCCCCGCGCCGCCAGCGCCCCGGCCAAAATGTGTACCAGCCGAAACCGCCGCCGCAGGGGTTCCAGAGCAAAGACCTGAGTGACAAAGCCGATGATCCCCACCGCCGCGAACATGATCGCCAGGTTGCGGGCATCTTGCCCCAGCACGTTGAGGAAAAAGGGCTGAAAGGCAAAGGTGAAGATCGTAAAGGTAAAGCCGCTAAAGAAGGTAAGCCAAAAAATGCGGCCAAACCGCCCGTCGGTGGCCGATCGCGCCAGCCGCCCAAAACCAAAATCACGCCAGGAGATGCGAAAACTGTCGCAGCAGTTTTCCAGGGTTTCGGGCAGCAGCACCAGGCAGAGCAGGGCGGCGAATAGGGCGATCGCCGCCGAAAATAAGAATCCCATGCCCAGACTGGTAAAGCCCGGCAGCGGTGGCACCAGCTGCGCCACGTAGCTCAGGGGTGGCCCCACCACAAATCCCAGCCGAAACACAGCCCCAAAAATGCCGTAGGCCCGCGCCCGCTGATCGGGGGTAGTAATGTCGCCAATAATCGCCTGGGCGATCGACGTATTGCCGCCCGTAATCCCATCCAGTACCCGGGCCACAAATAGCATCCAGGCGGCTGGGGCCAGCCCCGCCATCAAATTCGCCGCCACTGTGCCCAGCAGGCTAATGATTAAAAGGGGTTTGCGACCGATGCGATCGGACAGTCGCCCTAGAATGGGCGTGGCGATAAACTGCGCCGCCGCGTAGGCCGTAGTCAGCAGGCTAGCCTGAAAATCGCTGAGACCAAACTCTACCGCATAGGGGTAAATTAGCGGAATAATCAGCGTAAACCCCACCGCATTGACAAACGCCACCAGGGCAGCGATCCAGAACCGCAGGGGCAAGCGCGAGGAATTAGCGGAGGCCATACAGGAAACTCGATGAAAAAGATTTTGACCGTGGTAGGGCTGGCCCTCGGGCTACCCGTAGCGGCGTTGGCGGGCACGTTTTTTTACATCAGCACCCCCAACTGGGCCGCAGTCGACTACGACAACCTGATCACCTACGACACCTACGCCCCCGGTGTAGCCAACCCAAAGCAGCTTAACGTAGTTAGCTACAATATTGGCTACCTGTCAGGGCTGACCAACCAGCAAGCCGTCGAGCGCGACCAGGCCCTGTTTGATGCGAACCAGGCGACCGCGATCGCGGCCCTAGAAGCCGTTGAACCCGATATTCTGGCCCTGCAAGAAATCGACTTTGACGCCTACCGATCGTTTAACCGCAACCAGCAGTATGCGGTTTCGGCAGCGCTAGAGATGGCCTTTGGCGCGATCGCCGTCAACTGGGACAAGCGCTATGTGCCCTTTCCCTACTGGCCGCCCAGCGCTCACTACCGAAAACTTGTCTCGGGCCAGGCGGTGCTCAGCCGCTACCCCATTCCTCGCAACCAACGGCTAGTGCTAGAGAAAGTCCCCTCCAACCCCTTCTTTTACAACGCCCTCTACCTCGATCGCGTCGCCCAGGTCACCGAAATCGACGTCTCCGACCAGCCCCTGATCGTCATCAACGTTCACCTCGAAGCCTTTGACGCTCCCACCCGCAGCCGCCAGACCCAGGTGGTGCGCGACCTAGCCGAAGGCTACGCCCAAGACTACCCCGTGCTGCTCCTGGGCGACTTCAACAGCAGCCTCAACCGTGACGAGGGCGACGAGCCGCGATCGATTGACATCCTGCTCGACTCCCCCGTGCTGGCCTCGGCGTTGCCCACAGCCCCGTCGTCGTTTACCTTTCCGTCTGACCAGCCCCAGTACATCCTCGACTATATCTTCTACACCCCCGCCACCCTGGACGTGGTCAATGCCAGGGTAGTTGCAGAAGCCGTTCAGGCGTCTGATCACCTGCCAGTGCAGGCCCAGGTGAGGCTGCGCTGACCCATCTTTAGACTATCTTGGCTCCAGCCGCAGTTTTGTCGGGCATCCATGGGTTCGATTCAGATGATGAATACAGTGAACCTGCTGATGCAATCACCTGCGCAATTTCATTGGCAACTTTTTGACTGGCCCAATAGCTACCGTGGGCTTTGCCCCCGTTTATCAACGGCAAAAGCGTTTGGCTAAAGGGCTGCATCCAAGGATTGCCAGTGGTCATGACGTCTTCAATTTTCACCTTATCACTGTCATGTTGGAGCAGCAGAGGCATAACCCCCTCTAGGGTGTAGGCAATTGGATCGCCAGGATGTACATAATTCAACCAAGGGAGTGGTCTCCCTTTCGTTTTCTGATACAGCGACTCTAGCATCAACTTTAAGTTGGGGGTGAGGTCGAAACTACGCCCATTGTTCAGATTGATGAGACTAAAAAGGGCAATAGGTGAGCCCATAGTGTGAATACTAGCTATTGGAATACCAAAGTTTTTGTTGGCGTCAGACCCTAAGCCAAAGAAACCCGTACGGATATTCATAATGTTCTGGCGAATGCTAGGATCGAGATCGGCAGTCTCCCAGCGCGGGGCGAACAAAATATCAAACAAAATCACAGTGCCCCAGCTGTGGGTCACGAGGTGTAATCGATCATTACCATCCAAAGATGTCAGCTTTTCTCTGTCAAGGCCCATTTGACATAAAGCCTGATCTGTAATCTGGCGAACGACTTGAGCACTAACCCCACGGCTTAGGTAAAGAGCTGCGTCGCCGACAAAGGGCAGAATTTGCTCCGTACGAAACTTCTGAAACCAAGATTTTCTCCATTTTGAAGAAGAATCCAACCCTGAAAGCAAGGTCTTGGTACCGTCCTCACCAACATTTCCCCAAAATAGATAAACCGGCTTGATCACCCTCGACGGATCGTTGACAGATGACTGAATACGCTTGAAGAGTATTTCTGCTGCCTGCTGAAATCGGGCTTTCTGCCTTGTGTTTACCCCGTGAATAAATATGATGTAGTCAGTCGGCATAGTGATAGACCTGCAACTAAAGGGATAGGGATGCACTGAAGAGAACAGTCAGTTGTGATGCCCTTCAACTTTTAGAAGGATACGTTGCTTCCGTTAGGATACCTACAATAATCTTCCAGCTGCTGTTTACTTTGCGCATGGTGTAAGTTAAGTCAAAGCACTCAAGAACTGTTTTGGGATCGTTATTCTTTCACTGCTTATAACGAATGACTAGTCCGGTCACTACCGCTAAATTGTCAC
>JBARVK010000272.1:0-1545 GCA_049646225.1 Nodosilinea sp. | reverse complement strand
CGGTAACCTCAGGGTAAGGTAGGGGCTGTGGTATCTCTAGGTTTGCCCAATGATGCCAACGCTGCAAAATGCCTATCAGTATGCGCTGGACAACAGCGATCGCCTCATTACCGCCCTGCAACAACACCTGCTGCTGGTGGCGGTGCCGCTGGCTATAGGTCTGGTGGTGGGGCTGCCGCTGGGGCTGTGGAGTGCGCGATCGCGAGCGGTTTCCACCGTTATGCTCAACAGCTTTAACGCTCTGCGGGTGATTCCCAGTTTGGCCGTTTTGTTTCTGGCGGTGCCCTTCCTGGGACTCAGCTTTTGGTCGGCGGTGCTGGCCCTGACGCTGCTGGTGATGCCACCAATTTTAATCAGCACCGATGTGGCGTTTAGAACCATTAGCCCCGCTATTTTAGAAGCCGCGACGGGCATGGGCATGCCCCCCAGCGATATTCTCACCACGGTCGAAATTCCCCTGGCGCTGCCGGTGGTGATTGCGGGTGTCAAAACCGCTACGGTAGAAGTCATTGCTAGCGCTACTCTGGCGGCGTTCGTAGGCGCGGGCGGGCTGGGGGCCTTCATTGTCTTGGGGTTTGCAGTTTACGACCCGGCCATTTTGCTAGTGGGGGCCGTGCCCGTGGCGCTGCTGGCCTTGTTGGCAGAGGTCGGGTTGAGTACCCTTCAGCGAGCGGTGCAGGCCCCGGGGGGGCAATCGTTGTAGGCTAGAGGCGGGCCAACGGATTCCCACTTCCTGAGCGGCGGGTCGGCAAAACGCCTCGCGCTAACCGCTATCCTAGACATGATGCACCCGGTGAGGATTCGATGGATACTAAGGCCTTTAAGCGCTCTCTCAACCACTCCGACAAGTACTTTCGCCAGGGGTTTGGCCATGGGGAAGAGGTCGCTGGCCAAATGAAGACCGAGTACAACAGCGGCCTGATTCAGGAAATCCGCGATCGCAGCTACACCCTCACCCGGGGCAATGTCACCATCAAGCTGGCCCAGTCCTTTGGCTTTTGCTGGGGAGTTGAGCGGGCGGTGGCCATGGCTTACGAAACCCGCCAGCACTTTCCCACCGAGCGCATCTGGATCACTAACGAAATCATCCACAACCCCGGCGTCAACCAGCGCCTCAAAGAGATGGCGGTGGAATTTATTGAAGTGGTCGATGGCCACAAAGACTTCTCAGGCGTAGGCCAGGGCGATGTGGTGATTTTGCCCGCCTTTGGAGCCAGCGTGCAGGAAATGCAGCTGCTCAACGACAAGGGCTGCACCATTGTCGATACCACCTGTCCCTGGGTTTCTAAGGTGTGGAACACCGTTGAAAAGCACAAGCGCAAAGAACATACCTCGATCATTCACGGCAAATACAACCACGAAGAGACCGTAGCCACCAGCTCCTTTGCGGGCAAGTACCTGGTCGTGCTCAACCTCGATCAGGCCCAGTACGTGGCCGACTACATTCTCAACGGCGGCGACAAGGGCGAATTTATGGCCAAATTTGGCAACGCCTGCTCCGCTGGGTTCGACCCCGACACCGATCTCGATCGCATCGGCATCGCC
>JBARVK010000271.1:0-4200 GCA_049646225.1 Nodosilinea sp. | reverse complement strand
CTATGAGGCGCAGCGACAGCAGCGGGGGCAGATGAAAGGGTGAGGGAGATGGGGAAGATGAAGGGTTAGAGGCGGGGGAGTTGTCTGATTGCTCTTGGTGGTCAAGAATGAAAAGAAACTCTAGCTGCCGTAGGATCTGGAATTTGGCCCAGATTTGGGGTCAACTGGTTACGGTAGATGTAGTGTGAGCTGGGTTGTTGGCCCTTCGCCACCTCAACTTGATTCTCCCTATTGTTGGATCACCTGTTCAGGAGCCTGCTGTGAGCGACGCATTTGATTACGACCTGCTGATTATTGGCGCTGGGGTAGGGGGCCACGGGGCTGCCCTGCACGCCGTCAAGCGGGGGCTAAAGACGGCCATTGTCGAGGCCGATGTGATGGGGGGCACCTGCGTAAACCGGGGCTGCATTCCCTCTAAGGCACTGCTGGCGGCTTCGGGCCGGGTGCGCGAGCTGCGCAACGAGCACCATCTCAAGTCATTAGGCATTTCGGTGGGCAATGTTACCTACGATCGCGAGGCGATCGCCGACCACGCCAAAACCCTGGTCAGCAAAATTCAGGGCGATATGACCAACAGCCTGAGCCGCCTGGGGGTAGATATCATCAAGGGCTGGGCCCGGCTGGCGGGGGAGCAAAAGGTGGCGATCGCTACCCCCGATGGCGAAAAAATCGTTACCGCCCAGGACATCATTCTGTCGCCGGGTTCGGTGCCCTTTGTGCCCCCCGGCATTGAAACCGACGGCAAAACCGTGTTCACCAGCGATGAAGCACTCAAGCTCGACTGGCTGCCCGACTGGATTGCCATCATCGGCAGCGGCTACATCGGTCTAGAGTTCTCAGACGTTTACACGGCCCTGGGCTGCGAAGTCACCATCATCGAAGCGCTGGACCAGCTGATGCCCACCTTCGACCCCGACATCGCCAAGATCGCCCAGCGGGTGCTGATTGCCCCCCGCGACATCGAAACCCGCGCTGGCGTAATCGCCCAGAAGGTGACCCCCGGCAACCCGGTGGTGATTGAGCTGGCCGATCGCGAAACCCGCGAGGTGGTTGAGACTCTGGAGGTTGACGCCTGCCTGGTGGCCACCGGGCGCATTCCGGCCACTAAGGATCTGGGCCTGGAAAAGGTCGGTGTCGAAGCCGATCGCCGGGGCTTTATTCCGGTAGACGATCACCTGCAAGTGCTGCGGAATGGTGAGCCGGTGCCGCACCTGTGGGCGATCGGCGATGCCACGGGCAAGATGATGCTGGCCCACGCCGCCTCAGCCCAGGGCATTTTGACGGTGGAAACCATTTGCGGCGAGCCGCGCACCGTCAACTACATGAGCATTCCGGCAGCGGCCTTTACTCACCCTGAGGTCAGTTTTGTGGGCATGACCGAACCCGCCGCCAAAACCATGGCTGAGGCCGAGGGCTTTGCCATTGACACGGTGCGTACTTACTTCAAAGGTAACTCTAAGGCCCTCGCCGAGGGCGAGTCGGACGGCCTAGCTAAGGTGATCTACCGCAAAGATACCGGCGAAATTTTAGGCGCGCATATCATTGGCCTACACGCGGCGGATTTAATCCAGGAGGCGGCCAACGCGATCGCCAATGGCCAAACCGTCACCGACCTGTCGTTCTGCGTTCACACCCACCCCACCCTCTCGGAAGTGCTCGATGAGGCCTTCAAGCGGGCCGTAGTCGTCCCCGCCTGATTCCCGTAGGGTGGGCAATGCCCACCCTACCGTTCCAAATCGTCCATCCAAACGCCAAAATCAATGAAGATTCGTCGTCGCCCTCCCAACCCCGCTGTCGCGGTCAAAAACTTGCAGTACCAAATCAAAGCCGACGACGCTGAACCCAGACACATTCTCGAAAAAATTGTTTGGCACAAAGAAACTGAGGTGGCAGCCCTGCGGGAGCGGCTGCCCCTAGCCGACCTACAGAGGCAGGTGCTCGATGCGCCGCCGCCGCGCGACTTCGTGGCGGCCCTGCGTACCGGGCGTACTACCCCAGCCCTAATTGCTGAGGTCAAAAAGGCGTCGCCCAGCCAGGGCGTGATGCGGGCCGACTTTGACCCAGTGGCGATCGCCCAAACCTACGCTGACCACGGGGCCACTTGCCTGTCGGTGCTGACCGATAAAGTGTTCTTCCAGGGAGACTTTGAGTACCTAGCCCACATTCGTCAGGCGGTAGACCTGCCCCTGCTGTGCAAAGAGTTTATTATCTACCCCTACCAGATGTACCTGGCCCGGGCGAAGGGGGCCGATGCGGTGCTGCTGATTGCCGCTATTCTGAGCGATCAGGATTTAACCTACTTTGTGCAGATCGCCAAAGCCCTGGGCATGGCCGTGCTGGTTGAGGTGCACACCCTAGAAGAGCTAGACCGAGTGCTAGCGGTACCGGGGCTGGCGCTAATTGGCATCAACAACCGCGATTTAGAAACCTTTACCACTCGCCTAGAGACCACCGCTGATCTAATCGCGGCTCGGCGCGATCGCCTAGTCGCCAGCGGGGCCGTCGTGGTCAGTGAATCGGGCATCCATACCCCAGCCGATTTGCAGGCCGTTGCAGCGGCGGGGGCAACAGCGGTGCTAGTTGGTGAGTCGCTGGTTCGACAGCCCGATCCGGGGTTAGCCATTGACCAACTTTATGAAAAAAACATCTTGTAGACACTGAAGTCTTTGAACACGTCCTGTTTAATCAATAGACCGCACCCTGGAGCACCCAATGGCAAATTTAGGCAAACCGCTCCCGCTCCCCTCCCACATTCACTACGAGCTGCTGCTGCGACTGCTCGAACAGCAGACGATGTCGGTAGCCTACCAAAACCCCCAGATTCGGATGCAGGTTCAAGGGCTAATTGTTGCCCTGCGTAAGGCTTTATCTCAGCAGCGACAGCTTGAAGAAACTTGCAAACAGGCCAAAATTGAGGTGGAATACGAGTGGTCAACCAATCAAAGGGGCGATCGCTTTATGCCTGAAGATGTCACCCCTTGAGGTTGAGCAGGCGGGGGATAGTTAGTGGCCAACCCTAGAACCTGGTTAAACGGTAGCTCCCATTACTGCCGGGCAAAATCGCCCGCGCCCTGAACGCTATCAGGAAGCACCTAAAACCCAGTACCCGAAACCTTTTGCTCGTTATTCGTTTAAGCTAGGCAGAGATTTTAGCTGAGTCAACACCTATGTCTGTGCTTACGGCACCGTCTGCCTGGACCATTCGCGATCGCACCTTGAACTGGGGCACCCGCACCCACCTGATGGGCGTACTCAATGTGACCCCCGACAGCTTTAGCGATGGTGGCCAGTTCAATACTGTAGACAAGGCCGTGGCCCAAGCCCGGCACTTGGTGCACCACGGCACCGACATTCTCGATATTGGAGGCCAGTCCACCCGACCTGGGGCGGGGTCAATTTCTCGGACCGAAGAATTGGAGCGGGTCATTCCGGTGATCAACGCGATTCGCAGCGACGACGATGACGCCCTGGCCCAGGCAATTATTTCGATCGATACCACCCGGTCATCGGTAGCTCGGGCGGCGGTAAAAGCTGGCGCTGATATTGTCAACGATATTTCTGCCGGCACCTACGACAAGGGCATGCTCTCCACGGTGGCCGATCTGGGCGTACCGATTTTGATTATGCATATCCGGGGTACTCCGGCGACCATGCAGAACCACACCGACTATCAAGATTTGATCGGCGAAGTCTACGAGTTTTTGCAGCACCAGATCGAAGACGCGATCGCGGTGGGCGTCAAACCCAGCAAAATCGCCGTTGATCCGGGCCTGGGCTTTGCCAAAACCTACGCCCAAAACCTGGAGCTGCTGCGCCAGCTCAATCGGTTTCGTGACCTGGGCCGCCCGCTGATGGTCGGCCCCTCCCGCAAAAGCTTTATTGGCAACATTCTCGACCAGCCCGACCCCCAGCAGCGCGTGTGGGGTACAGCGGCGGCCTGCTGCGCGGCGATCGCAGGCGGAGCAGATATTCTGCGCGTCCACGATGGGGCGGAGATGCACGACGTGTGTCGGGTGGCGGATGCGATCTGGCGGGGGTAGGGGTGGATGGGTAGACGGGTGGATGGGTGGATGGGTGGATGGGTGAAGCCGTAGCGTGGGTCAGCCCCGCAGCCCCAGATCCGGCCCCCCACCGATTGCCAGACCCACGACCCCGAGGAACAGGGGATAGATGAGGTTTAATCATGGGGTTTGCTGGTGC
>JBARVK010000270.1:0-2703 GCA_049646225.1 Nodosilinea sp. | reverse complement strand
GCTGCATTCGCAAGGTTATATTGCGAAACATACCCGCCATCAGCACCGATGAGCCTTCAATCTCGGCCATGGGCAGCGACAGCACGTCGACATCGGTCAGGGCCGTGGCCCAGTAGGGAGCAACGGTGGTAAGGGGTAGCCCCACGGGCATCGACGGCCCCGCCAGGCCCAGCAGCGTTTCGCTACCGTCCTGTTGAATGGTGAAGAGCTGAACGACCCCCCGACAGATAATCAGCACTTCGTCGGTTCGCAGCAGCATGGGCCGCCCTGCTGCGTAGGGTATTAGGGCCCGCTCGCGATACAACTGCTCTAGGATCTGGATGAAGGTCTGCTGGCTGCGAGGATCGACAGCAGCACAGCGAGCGGCGGCAGTTGCGGTTACAGACACTGAGGCACCTAGAGTTCGCCAGGGTAACGGCTAGCCCGCCAGCAGCGCAACAGCCGAAGCTCAGAGGCATTAGAGTGCGGGTGGAGGCTGATTTGCTAGCGGCAAAGTCCCTAAGCCCATAGTCGATGGCTTAAGTTAAGAACTGGTCCAGACTAGGTTAAGTCCAGGGAAACAATGAGTTAACGGTTGTGATTGCCTACACCAGCTCCGGCAAACTTGGCTGTTTGCGACACATTTTCTAAACTTACAGCCGCAACTATCCCTGTTAGGATATTCTCCCATGATGGATTCCCGCCTGGGCGGGAATGACGGCTTTGCCCTTGTCCTAACCTCAGTGGCTATCGTAGGTAGTCGCGTACATCGGTCACCTGACCCGCCAGCGCCGCCGCCGCTACCATCGCTGGGCTCATCAGCAGCGTGCGGCCCGAGGCCGACCCCTGACGTCCCTTAAAATTACGGTTTGAGGAAGAGGCACTCATTTGCCGCCCCTGGAGTTTGTCAGGGTTCATTGCCAAGCACATTGAGCACCCGGCCTCGCGCCACTCAAAGCCAGCGGCGGTAAAGACTTGGTCTAGGCCTTCGGCTTCGGCCTGCTGCTTAACCCGTTCCGAGCCGGGGACCACAAACGCTTTGACTCCCTGGGCCACGGTGTGGCCTTGTACTACCTTAGCGGCTTCCCTCAGATCGCTAATTCGCCCGTTGGTGCAGCTACCAATAAAACACACGTCAATGGCGGTGCCCTTCAGGCTTTGGCCAGGAGTGAGATCCATATAGGCGAAGGCATCTTGGGCCAGCACCTGATCTTCATCAGGCAGGCTTTAGGGCTGGGGCAGCGTTTCAGTAATGGCGATGCCCTGGCCGGGGGTAATGCCCCAGGTCACAGTAGGGCCAATGTCGGCAGCGCTGAACATTACAACATCGTCGTAGTCGGCGTCGGCGTCACTGCGCAGGGTTTGCCACCAGGCGATCGCGTCATCCCAGGCTGCACCCTGGGGGGCAAAGTCACGGCCTTTTAGATAGTCATAGGTAATCTGGTCGGGGTTGACGTAGCCGCAGCGGGCTCCGCCCTCGATCGCCATGTTGCAGAGGGTCATCCGCTCTTCCATCGACATCGCCTCAATGGCGGTGCCAGCAAACTCGTAGGCGTAGCCCACCCCGCCCTTCACCCCCAGCGTGCGAATGATGTGCAGAATGACATCCTTGGCATAGACCCCAGGCTGTAGCCCCCCGTTGACTTCGATCCGGCGCACTTTGAGCTTGCCCAGGGCCAGGGTTTGAGAGGCTAGCACGTCGCGCACCTGGCTGGTACCAATGCCGAATGCGATCGCCCCAAAGGCGCCATGCGTAGAGGTGTGGCTGTCACCACAGGCGATCGTCATACCCGGCTGGGTCAGCCCCTGCTCAGGGGCAATGACGTGAACGATACCCTGACTACCCGAGCCGATGTTGTAGAAGCGAATGCCGTGCTCTTTGCAGTTTTGTTCAAGCGCCTGCATCATGGCCTCGGCCAGGGGGTCGGCAAAGGGACGGGCCTGACTCTCCGTTGGCACGATGTGGTCGACAGTGGCGACGGTGCGCTGGGGGTACATCACCTTAAGCTGACGCTCGCGCACCATAGCAAACGCTTGGGGACTGGTGACTTCGTGCACCAGGTGCAGCCCAATAAAGAGCTGAGTTTGCCCCGAGGGCAGGGTACCAACGGTGTGTAAATCCCAAACTTTGTCGAACAGCGTACCCTTGCTCATAGCAGACCTGTAGGCAAAAACGGTGAAACTACTTGACGTTGACAGTAAGTGCTGGAACGGGCAGCAGCTGCCGCGTCAATGTTTTATCTTAGCCCAAAGCCCTGAGCCCAAAGCCCATGCTCACAGCTGAGGAAAATATCTCTCAAGATCGAGTCGACAACTGTATCCAGCGGCTCTTGTTGTTTCTTGATCGATTCTTTAGGATTTCTTGGTACGGTTCGGTGTGTTGTGACTGCTGCATCGGGTAAAGCGTTGAACCTTTGACCTGAGTTAGCCTGCACTAGGCACCGTGGTTTGATCTATTAGGAGATACTTCATGGGTTTTTTAGGCAAGCTGTTCGGTCAAAAAGAAGAAGAAAAAGCGCAGTCCTCCCCCAAAGTTGACGTCAAGCAGGCTGCTTCTACAGCCAAAATTGACGCGGCCAAGGTGGGTGTTGATGGTCAGTTCGATGAGAGCGGCTTAGCCAAGCGGGTAGCCCTAGCGTTTGACGAAGCAGGGCTGTCTGACAATGTAGGGCTGTGGGTAGCCCAAACTGGCTCCACCGTTGTGCTGAAGTACAACCCTGATGC
>JBARVK010000269.1:0-7956 GCA_049646225.1 Nodosilinea sp. | reverse complement strand
GGCTGACCGCATCATTTCCCTCTGCATCGACACCCTGATGGCATTCCCGCTGTTTGTGCTGGCGATGGGGCTGGTGGCCGCCCTGGGCAACACGGTGGAAAACATCATTCTGGCGACGGCGGTGATTAACCTGCCGCTGTATACACGGGTCGTTCGCTCTGAGGTGCTGGTGCGGCGCGATGCCGGGTTTGTGGAAGCGGCCCGCCTGACCGGCAACGGCGACTGGCGCATCATGACCAAACACCTGTTCCCCAACGTGCTGCCGGTGATGATGGTGCATATTTCGCTAAATATGGGCTGGGCCATTCTCAATGCCGCTGGCCTGTCGTTCATTGGTCTGGGGGTGCAACCGCCGACGCCGGAGTGGGGCATCATGGTGGCCGAAGGCGCAACCTACATTGTCTCGGGGGAATGGTGGATGGCCCTGTTCCCCGGCGCGGTGCTGATGCTGGCGGTGTTTTGCTTCAACCTGCTAGGCGACGGACTGCGGGATTTGATCGATCCCCGCATGCGCACGTGATGGCGTAGAACCTTAGAACCGTAGGTTGGGTGAAGCGCAGCGGAACCCAACAAGCCCAGACCCCATAGACTTTCACAGATGCGGAATGCTCGCTCGTGGGTTACGGCCAGTGCTGAGTGTGTTTGACTTCGACGAAGTTGAACTGCGGCCTAACCCACGCTACAGTTTCTCCCCCACTCCCCTACCCTCCCACTCCCCTACCCTCCCACCATGACTCTCCAGCAACCCACCAGCTCCCTCGCCCCGTCGCCCCCTAGCACCCCGGCTCCCCTGCTTTCCGTCCAAAATCTCACCGTCGAGTTCCGCACCCGCTCCGGCGTCGTCAAGGCCCTGGAAGCCGTGGACTTCGCTATCCAGCCGGGGGAAACGGTCGGCATTGTCGGGGAGAGCGGCTCGGGTAAATCGGTGACGGCCTTTACCCTGATGGGGGTGCTCGATCGCGCCGGAAAAGTGACGGCGGGTCATGCCCTCTTGCAGACGGATACCGTGGCGGTGGACTTGCTGCGAGAACCCGAGTCGTCGCTACGGCAGATTCGGGGCAAAGAGGTGTCGATGATTTTTCAGAACCCGCGCACGGCGCTGAACCCGATTCGCAAGGTGGGCAAGCAAATTACCGACGTGCTGCGCTGCCACACCGAGATCCCCCAGGCGGAACTGCGGCAAAAAGCCCTGGACCTGCTAGCCAGCGTCCGCATTCCCGACCCGGAAAAGCGCTACGATGCCTACCCCTACGAGCTGTCGGGCGGTCTCTGTCAGCGGATTATGATTGCTTTGGCCCTGGCCTGCTCCCCCAAGCTGCTGATCGCCGATGAACCCACCACCGGCCTCGATGTCACCACCCAGGCCACGGTGATGAACCTGATCAAAGACCTGGCCGACCAGCGCCAGATGGCCACAATGCTGATCACCCACGACCTGGCCCTGGCCTCGGAATACTGCGATCGCATTGTCGTCATGCACGCTGGCCACGTGGTCGAGTCGGCCCCCACCCATATTCTCTTTACCCATCCTCGCCATCCCTACACCGCCAAACTGATCGCCGCCACCCCCGAACCCCACAAGTCCTTCGCTGACCTGACGCCGATTCCCGGCAACCTGCCCGACCTGAAGTCTGTGAGTTTGCCCCCCTGTCGGTTTAGCGGACGCTGCGATCGCTTTGAATCGGAGCTGTGTAACCAGGAGCCCCTAGCGCGAGAATCCTTAAATGATGGGCATCAGGTGGCCTGTTGGAAACCGCTTTAGGAAAAGCTTGAGTGTTGAGTGCTCAGTTTCGGGTTGCAGCAAAATTCTCGATTGTGGGTTACGGCCAATGCCTAATCTGTTTGACTCCGGCTTGAAGTTGACTCTGGCCTAACCCACGCTACAGTTTCTCCCCCACCGTCCCCATCTCCCCTATCTTCCCCACCGCCCCCACTTTCCCCATGACCCAACTCACCCCACCGCCCCCCGTCACCCAAACGCCCCTCCTCCACGTCCGCGATCTCTGCAAAACTTTCCCCGTGGGCAAGCAGGCACACCTCCACGCGGTGGACCACGTCTCCTTCGACATTCAGCCCGGCGAAAGCCTGGGGCTGGTGGGCGAGTCGGGCTGCGGCAAGTCCACCCTGATTCGGCTGATCACCCGGCTGCTGGATGTCAGCTCGGGGGAAATTCGGTTCGACGATACGATTCTCAGTACGGTGGCGGTGCGGCAGTTTCCCCAAAGCCCCTATCGAGCGGGGATTCAGCTGGTGTTTCAAGACCCCACCGACAGCCTCAACCCGCGCTTTACGGCCTACGACACGATTACCGAACCGATTCGTCGGCTGGGCAATCTGAAGGATAAGGCTCAGCTGCAGCAGCGGGCGGCGGAGCTGGCAGAACTGGTGGGGCTGCCCCAGGAGTTGCTGAGCCGCTTTCCCCATCAGCTGTCGGGAGGGCAAAAGGCGCGGGTGGGCATTGCGCGGGCGATCGCCCTCAACCCCAAGCTGCTAGTGCTCGATGAACCCACCTCGGCCCTGGATGTATCGGTACAGGCGGTGATTTTGCACCTGCTGGCCGACCTGAAAGCGCGGCTGGGCATGAGCTATCTGTTTGTCTCCCACGATTTGAATGTAGTGCGGCTGCTGTGCGATCGCATTTTAGTCATGTACCTGGGCAAAATCGTTGAGGCTGGCCCGGTGGAGGAGGTGTTTAACCGCCCCCGCCACCCCTACACCGAGGCGCTGATTTCCGCCATTCCCAGCTTTGAGGCCAAGCCCCACCCCATTCCTCTCACGGGGGAGCCGCGCAGCCCAATCAACCCCGACCCCAACGTGTGCCGCCTCTACGGGCGCTGCCCCAAAGGTGACGATCGCTGCCAGCAGACCATGCCCACGCTGCAAGAACGTGGCCCCAGCCACTGGACCGCCTGCCATTTCTCATAAACCTGCCTGTTTTAGGGCAAATCTGAGTCACACAACCTCGATATGAAACCGATGCCTCGTAGGGGCATTGCAGTGCAATACCCCTACAAACCGGGGGCGTACAGGCAGGATTTGCTCTGAAAACAGATTTTCATCGTTGGGGGTGCCGCGTCAGCGACATGGACGATTGGTATCAGTCCTGTGACAGAGGATGACAGAGGCAGCCCCAGGGTATCAAGAGGAAAGCATCCCAAGACCGCTGCCTCAGCTTACCTACCTAATCAACCTGAATGAATAGCTACGACGTCGTCATCATTGGTGCCGGTCACAACGGCCTTGTTTGTGCCGCCTATCTCCTTAAAGCAGGCTACAGCGTTGCGCTGCTCGAAAAGCGCTCCATCCCCGGCGGCGCGGCCACGACCGAAGAGCTAATGCCCGAGGAAGCACCCGGTTTTTATTTCAACCGCTGCGCTATTGACCATGAATTCATTCACCTTGGCCCCGTCATTGAGGAGCTAGAGCTGAATAAATACGGACTGGAGTACCTGTTTTGCGACCCGACGGTCTTTTGCCCCCACCCCGACGGCAAGTACTTTCTCTCCCATCGTTCTCTCGATAAAACCTGCGCTGAGATTGCTAAATTTAACCCTCGCGACGCCGAAAAGTACCGCGAATTTATCGACTTCTGGCAGCGGCTGACCAAAGCCATCGTGCCCGTTTTTAATGCGCCACCCCAGGCGATTGTCGATATTTTGGGCAACTACGACCTAAACAGCATTCAAAACTTGTTCAGCATTTTAGGTGGCCCCCACGAGATCCTCGATCTGATTCGCACCATGCTGTCGAGTCCTCAAAACATTCTGGACGAGTACTTCGACTCCGAGTTTGTCAAAGCGCCCCTGGCCCGACTGGCCTCTGAGTTTGGCGCTCCCCCGTCCCAAAAGACCATTTCCGTGGGCGGCATGATGATGTCGATGCGTCACAACCCTGGGATGGCTCGCCCCCGAGGCGGTACCGGGGCGCTGACGGAGGCGCTCGTGCGCCTGGTCAAAGACAAAGGTGGTACTGTGCTGACCGATCAGTCGGTCGATCGCATTCTGATCGATGACGGTAAAGCCGTCGGAGTGCGCGTCAAAGGCGGTGTAGAGTACCGGGCTAAGCTAGGCGTCATTTCTAACATCGATGCCAAGCGCGTCTTTTTGCAGATGATCAACCCCGGCGACTTGAGCAGCGAGGGGCTTGAGCTTCAGACCCGCCTTGAGCGGCGAACCGTCAACAACAACGAGACCATTCTGCGTATCGACTGTGCGCTGTCTGAAGTGCCTCGCTTTGAGGCCTATCAGCACAGTGATGACTATCTCATGGGCTCTGTGCTAATTGCTGACTCGGTGCGCCAGGTTGAGATTGCCCACCAGGAGCCTGAGGTCGGCAAAATTCCTGACCAAGACCCGTCACTGTACGCCGTTGTGCCCACCGTGCGCGACCCGAGCATGGCCCCCCCTGGACAGCACACTCTCTGGATTGAATACTTTGCCCCTTACCAAATTGCTGGCGAAACCGATGGGTTAGCCGGTACAGGCTGGACCGACGAGCGCAAAAATGCCGTGGCCGATCGCGTGATCGACAAGCTGGCCGACTACGCCCCTAACCTTAAATCAGCCATTATTGCCCGCAATGTGGAGAGCCCCGCTGAACTGGGGCAGCGGCTAGGGGCCTATAAGGGCAACTACTACCACCTCGATATGACCCTCGACCAGATGGTTTTCTTTCGCCCGCTGCCGGAGATTGCCAACTACACAACTCCGGTGAAAGGGCTTTATCTGACCGGGGCCGGCACCCATCCCGGTGGAGCGATTTCGGGTATGCCGGGTCGCAACTGCGCCCGCACGTTTCTGAACATTCAGCGTCCTTTCATGCATCGCCTAGAGGAGTTGGGCAGGGCGCTGCTGCCGTAACCTAATACCGAATCCGAATTCCACGCCCCCGATATCCAGCAGGCCAACCTGTAGGGGCAAACGGTGGTTTGCCCGCAGCCAATCGGGTGTAGACAGTCAGGATTTTGTATAATAGTCTCTACGACAATGCCCGGTAAGGACGTGCTGCCGGGCACATACGCTTCTCAATCCGGCAGCCTCAACCGACCATAGAGGCAGGTGGGGGCTGATAGGGTACAGACCCTGAGAATTGAGTGACAGTATAGATAGATGGGGAGTAACCCATCGCCTACATCTGGTAGCCTTCAGCCTGCAGGCGAAACATGTGAGCATAGAGGCCATCTTGCGCCATCAGTTCGTCATGGTTGCCTAGCTCGAGAATGCGGCCTTGATCTAACACCACAATCCGATCGGCTAAGCGCACCGAGGAAAATCGATGGCTGGTAAATAGGGTCGTACGGCTCTGGGTAAGCTGCCGAAAGCGCTCGAATAGTTCAAATTCGGCGATCGCATCCATGGCCGCAGTAGGCTCATCTAGAATTAAAATTGGGGCCTGACTCATAAATGCTCTGGCCAAACCAATTTTTTGCCACTGCCCACCCGATAACTCCTGCCCTTTAGGGAATAAGTTGCCCAGCTTTGTGTCGTAGCCACGCGGCAGCGACTCAATCCAGTCGTGAATTCCGGCGGCGCGGGCCGCCTCTATGATGCGATCGTGGTTGTGCATGACGCGCACATCGCCGAAGCCAATGTTGTCTGCAATGCTGAATTTGTAGTGGGCAAAGTCTTGAAATAAGACGGCAATTTTTTGACGCAGTTCAGACACATCAAACGATTGCAGCGCAATGCCATCGATGGTAATGCGGCCTTGTTCCGTATCGTACAGACGGGTCAGCAGCTTCACCAGAGTTGTTTTTCCCACTCCATTGACCCCGACCAAGGCAATACTTTCTCCTGGGTGAATCGTGATATTGATATCGTGCAAGGTTGGCCGTACTGCGTCGGGATAGGTGAAACTAACGTTCTCAATGCAAATTCCCTGAGTTAACCGTGGGGGAAAGGGAATAGGTAGAGCCGGACTGGTAATTTTAGGACGTAGAGCCAGAAATTCTAGATACTGAGATACATAAAGGTTAGCCTCATAGGCCGTGGAAATATTTTCAATCAGGCTAGCCAGTAAGCTTTGGGCTTGGGAAAATGCGCCGGAGTACATCGTAAAGTCTCCCAGGGTGATGCGCGATCGCACAGTTTGAACAATTACCCAAACGTAAGCTGCATAAAACCCCAAACTCGGCAATAACCCAATGCGGAACCGGGCTTCCGTACGCTGTAGCATCAGCCCATGCATTTCTTGGTGGTGATCAAGGCTAATCTGCTTCCACTGCTGTAACAGATGTGGCCCCAGGTTAAACAAGCGCACTTCTTTAGCCACCTGCTGCTGTGTTAGCAGCCCTTGGAGATACGATGCTAGTCGGTTATTCAGGGTTTGCTTACGCATAAAAGCAAACCCTTTGTTCGAAAAATTGACGCCGACCATTAAAGGTGGCAGCGAGGTGAGAAACAGTAATCCCACCATGACTATATTGAACTGAATCAGCAGACCTAAAACGCCTATCAGGTTAATAGACTGCCCTAGGATAGCGGTGAAATTGTTAAAGGCTCGGACAGGATAGCTGCTGCCACTCTGCTGCGCTCGGCTTAGATCTTCTTGGAATTGGGCTGACTCATAATGCTCTAAGTCTAGCCGAATAGATTGCTCTAGCAGTTTTTGACTGGTGTAGAGAGAAAACTGATCTCCCAAGACTTGGGCAACATAAGGCTGCAACTCGCCTATGCCCGATTTCAGCAGGGCCAAGCCAAAGCGCCCAACGATTAAAATGATCAACGTGTTCCAGGAAATTGATGCTTCCCTGACGCTAGTGACTAAGTAGTCAATAATTAGCTTGTTAACATACAGCCATGCCACAGGCAGTAAAGCACCAACTATAGTAACACCAAGCGAGCACAGCAGCCACTTTGGGGCCGCCTGCCAGACCAGCTGCAACAGCTTTGGCGTTGTCGATAGCGTTACCCATAGACGACGGTTAAGAAAGCTAAGTCGGGAGCGAACCATATTCAAAACAGTTATCAGTTAGGATTGCGCAACTCTGAATCAGATCAGCAGCGATCGCAGTGCATAGACGACACCAAAATTCCATAGGCATGAGCATAATCTGCCATCAGAAAGCTTGGCCACATAAAGTTTTTGCGTTAAAGACTCTGCTTGATTCCATATTTATTCAGTATAAGTAAATACAATGAAAATCAAACTGTTATCCTAGGCTAGGCCCTCAGAGGGAATAGCGTTCGTCGCTCCAGCGCCTGGCTAAATGTAAAGTCAGATAAAGTATTTGTGAGTTCAGCGTTCCATGAGCGGTCTTTTCAGGAATTGAGTGTCCTGGAAAGGTATCCTTAATCGATTGTGCCCACAAAGACAGTTCTCAAACGATCTTATTGTAAATTTTTATTACAATTGCGGTGATCGGCGGTAATCTAGAGGGAATGGGGCGATCGGCCTACCCCCTCTATCTATTCCAGTTCTGTGAAAATACTTAGCTACCCTTATAGAAATAGGGGAATCCTAGCACTAAATTCACATCATCCTATGAAAGAACAGCTCATTCCAGCCAATTCGGTCTCTAAGGGTAAGCAGCAAAGTAGACCCAGGTTTAAGGCCTGGAACATTGGCCTGCCTAGAACAGGCACTACGACATTTTGCGAAGCAGTCAAACTGCTGGGATACAAAAAAGTTAAGCACAACCCCCGCCTCGAGCATCTGGCTGATCTAGACGCTGCTTCAGATGCAGGATGTGTTATTTACTACAAGTATTTGGATTACAAACATCCAAGTTCAAAATTTATTTTGTGCACTCGCGATCTAGACTCTTGGCTAGCATCAGCAGAATTTATCTACACAAAATATCCATCAACCGATCGAGACATTGCCATCTTGAGACGAATGATGATCTATGAAACCGTAACCTTTGATCGAGAAAAGTTTATCGATGCATACCATCGCTACCATGCTGATGTGCGGCGATACTTCAAAGACCGGCCTCAAGATTTGCTGGAAATGAAT
>JBARVK010000268.1:0-5478 GCA_049646225.1 Nodosilinea sp. | reverse complement strand
AGTGCAGCCTAGTGCCCCCCCCCATCCCGATCTACCCCTAGAAGACACCACTCGCCTTAGCCTAGGAGATATTGTCGAGTCTTTGGTACACGATCTCGGCAGTTCCGATGGCTCAGTGCGCCGCCACGCTATTTGGGAACTAGGTCAACGGGGCCATTCCGATGCCATTCAGCCACTGGCGAACCGGCTTTTAGACGCTGACTCCCAAGAAAAAAGCTTAATTTTGGCTGCTCTAGCCGAAATCAGTAGCCGTAGCCTCAAGCCCATGCACCGAGCCCTGGCCCTGGGGCTGCAAGACCCTAGCCCTGATGTGCGTAAAAACGCCATTCGCGATCTCAGCCGGGTTTACGATACGGTAGTGCAGTTCAGCCATTTGCTTGCCCACGCCACCCAAGACTCCGACCCTGGGGTGCAGGAAACTGCCCAGTGGGCGCTAACCCAGCTCAACCGCATGGCCGCTGCTCCCGACGCCACAGCGCATTCGTCGGAATCGGCAGCGCTGGAATCGTCCTGCGACGGTTAACAATCGACTCCAGAGGGCCATTGCCTCTCTCTACCTCCCAGCTAAGGGCAATTTTGGTGACGAAAATACCCACAGGCTGTAATTTTCCCCGAGGGCGCAGGCCCTGCGACCCTACCTAGGGGGATCTTCTGTTTAAGAACCTTCCCGTCCCCATCTCCTCCCCGTCCCCATCTCCTCCCCGTCCTCATGCCCTCCCCCCGTCGTCGCCTCCTGTTCATCTCAACCCCCGTAGGGCCACTGGGGTCTGGCCTGGGGGGCGGCGTTGAGCTAACTTTGCTCAACCTTTCCCAGGGGCTCAGGGCGCGAGGGCACCAGGTCACCGTGGCGGCACCACTGGGGTCTAGCCTGGCCGATGTGCCCGTGGTGGAAGTCTCTGGCCAGCTTCAGCCTACGGCTCACACCCAGGAGCGCAGCACCCTGATTATGCTTCCGGGAGATGGCGTGCTGGGCAACCTGTGGCGCTACGCCCACCAGCATCAAGATCAGTTTGATCTGATTGTGAATCTGGCCTACGACTGGCTGCCCTTTTACCTGACCGAATTTTTTGGCACGCCAGTGGCCCACTTTGTCACGATGGGGTCGCTAAGCGAGGCGATGGATGAGGCAATTCGCCAGGTGGCGCAGCAGTTTCCGGGGCGGTTGGGGGCTTACACCCGAACCCAGGCTGAGACCTTTGGGGTAGCCGATGCCTTTGAAACTTTGAGTAGCGCAATTGACTTAGATCAGTACGATTTTTGCGCTACCCCTGGTGATGCCCTGGCCTGGTTAGGACGTATCTCTCCTGAAAAAGGCCTAGAGGATGCGCTGGAGGCCGCTGAAATAGCTCAGGTGCCGCTCAAAATTTTGGGCAAGCTGGAGGACGCCGCCTACTGGCACACCCTGTGCCAGCGGTTTCCCCAGGCTGTCGATAGCTATTTGGGCTTTTTGCCCACCTGCGAACTGCAGCAGGTGCTGCGGCAGTGTCGCGCCCTGGTGATGACCCCACGCTGGGTTGAGGCCTTTGGCAATGTGGCGATCGAGGCGCTGGCCTGCGGCGTGCCGGTGATTGCCTACGCCCGGGGTGGCCCAGCCGAAATTGTGCATGATGGCAAAACCGGCTGGCTGGTGCCACCGGATGATGTGCAGGGATTGGTGGATGCGATCGCTCGTATTGACCACCTCGATCGCCAGGCCTGCCGCCGCGAGGCCGAGACCGACTATTCCCTCAGTGCCCTGGCGATTCGGTTTGAGCAGTGGTTCGAGGCAATGCTTCAGCCCTAAACCGACTTAGCCTGGGCCACGGGGCGCTGGCGTAGCTGCTCCAACCGCTGAAAATCGTGGTGCAACGCCTGGCGCAGCGAGCGATTTTGAGGATCAACCCGGCGGGCTTTTTTCAGGCAGGCTTCGGCTTTCTTAAGGTTGTCGGTGGTGAGCAGGTCGTGGCCCCAGCGATAGTAGGTAATCGCATGCCACTGGCGAATTTCTGCGTCTTCAGGAAAGCGCTGCACCAGCCCTTCTACCAGGGCCACCGCCCGAGGAAAGCGTTGCTCCTGCAATAGCTTTCGCAGCTGCTGAAAGCTGCTGACCTTGAGCTGCTGATCGGTCTCAGACCCACCGGGCGTGGGGCTAATGGTCAGCTCTACCGCTTCGGTCGTTGCTTCAGCGCTCTGTGAGGGAGACGGTGGGTTGGCAGGAGTTGGAGTCGCGGCCCGAACGGCAGTAGCCGGGGCTGCGGTAGGGGTGCGTTTGGTCGCCACAGCCTCGGCGGGGAGCGCATTGACGAGTGCTTGGTAGGCCTGGGTCACCTGAATAAATTTTTCCTTCGCCAGCTGGTCGCCGGGGTTGGTGTCCGGGTGGTAAAGCCGGGCCAAATTGCGATAGGCCAGCTTGACATCGCCAAAGCTGGCCCCGGTTCTCAACCCTAGGATGCGGTAGTAGTGTGCCAGCGCCATGATTCGCCAACTCTATAGCAGAGGTACGTGTGCTGTCCCTATTCTGCCAACTCTAGGCGAAAACAGCGCAGCCAATTAGATTGTGGCGGGCACAGAGGTGGCGATCTCCTGGGTGCGTTCTTCAATTACCCGGTCGATTAGGCCATAGGCAACGGCCTCTTCTGCCGACATGAAGTAGTCGCGGTCGGTGTCTTTTTGAATTTGCTCAATCGAACGACCGGTGTGGCGAGACATCATCTCGTTGAGTTCTTGACGCACCCGCAGAATCTCTTTGGCTTCGATCGCAATGTCGCTGGCCTGGAGTCGCTGCCGCCCGGTGCCACCCATAGGCTGGTGGATCATAATCCGCGAGTGGGGCAGGGCCACGCGCTTACCCTGGCTACCCGCCGCCAGCAGAAACGCCCCCATGGAGGCGGCTAGACCCAAACAAATGGTGACCACATCAGACTTGATGTACTGCATGGTGTCGTAGATAGCCATCCCCGCTGTCACCGACCCGCCGGGGGAGTTGATGTAGAGGTAAATAGGCTTGGTGTTGTCGTCGGAGTCAAGGTACAGCATGGCCGCCACGATGGAGTTGGCTAGGCTGTCGGTCACCTCTTGACCCAAAAAGATAATCCGCTCCTGGTTGAGGCGGGTGTAGATATCGACCCACTGGGAGTACTGGCTACCGGGCAAACGATAGGGAACTTTGGGAGTGCCGATGGGCATAGTGCTCTTTCAACCTAAAAACAAAACAACAGAACTGGGACGAGTTAAGACCGACCCAGGGGGCGATCGCAGTCAAACGTGAGCTAGACCTAACCCCCGACACCGGCGGCCACCGGCAGCTCTTTGCGGCTGGCCAGCACCCGGTCGATAATGCCGTATTCCTTGGCCTCTTCTGGGTTCATGTAGAACATCCGGTCAGAGTCGCGCATCACTTGATCCCGGCTCTTGCCGGTGCTCTTGGCCAAAATGTCCATCATCGATCGCTTGTTGTCGAGCACTTCTTTGGCCCGAATTTCGATATCGGTGGCCTGGCCTTGAGCCCCACTTCGGGGTTGGTTAAGCACAATGCGAGCGTGGGGCAAGCTGGCCCGGTAGCCCTTAGTACCCGCCGCCAAAATCACCGCCGCCGACCCCATCGCCTGACCGATACAAATCGTGTGCACCGGGGGCTTGATGTAGTTCATGGTGTCGCAGATGGCAAAGGCTTCGGTGTCGTAGCCAATCATGTTGCCGTCGTACCAGGAGGTGCCGGTGGAATTGATGTAGAAGAAAATGGGTTTGTCGGGGTCGTCAAACTGCAAGAACAGCAGCTGAGCAATAATCAGCTCGGTGACGTCAATGCCCACCTGCTGCTTAATATCGTCCCCTGAAAAGAGGGGCAGCCCCAGATAGACAATGCGCTCTTTCAGCAGCAGTGACGGTAAGTCTGGGGGTGGCGTGCGGTACGTTGCATCGCCATACGGTGCCTGCACGGCTTTAATCTCTAAACTCATAGACCGAAGACGCCCAAATACGGCATTTGAACAGTGTAACGCGGGATTGAGCCGGGTTCGAGGCTGCCCCCAAGACGGATATCCTCACCTCAGGTTCTACCGAAATGCATAGCCCTGTTTCGCTCTAGCTGTAGATGAGGTGTCGATGGGCTTAGCTCTAAGGTTAGGACTAGACTTACGTTAAGGAACTTCTACTATGTCTATCGAAGATCGCGCCAAGGCTACGGCCAAGAATATCGAAGGCAAAATGCAGGCCGCTGCCGGTGAAATTACAGGCGACCCGAAAGATAAAGCCGAGGGTGAGGCTAAGCAAGCTGAGGCTCAGGCCACCCACGCCATGGAAGATGTGAAAGATTCGTTGAAGAAAGCGATTGACTAAATTGTGTCGGCGCTGGTGTGCCAAGACTAACTAGCGATCGCCATTCTATCTATTCGCTATCGAAGGGCGGCCAGAAGCCGCCCTTCGATAGCATTGGGCTGCCATGAGGAGAACGTAAAGATGCCTTACTACAGTAGCCGGGAGCAAAATGGGTGAGTAAATTTCAGTTTGAGATTCACAATGAGCTTTCTAAACCAGAAAGAATTCTTGTTTACCGCTGGGCTTTACCGCATCTATGTTTTCTATCTTTATCCTGACCCACAATGAAGAGCGGGATATTGCCGCCTGCATAGAGTCGGCGCTGCTGTCAGATGATGTCATTGTGGTCGATTCGTGCAGCCGCGATCGCACCCGAGCGATCGCCACCCAGTACCCCATTCGCTTTGTCGAGCATCCCTTCGCCAGCCACGGCCAGCAGCGCACCTGGATGCTGCAAAACGTGCCCTACCGCCACGACTGGGCCTACATTCTCGAAGCCGACGAGCGCATGACGCCCGCACTGTTTGCGGAGTGTTTGGAGGTTATTCAGCAGGGCGACAAAGTGGGCTACTACGTGGCCGAGCGCGTCATGTTCATGGGCCGCTGGATTCGGCGCAGTACCCAGTTTCCGCGCTACCAGCTCAGGCTGTTGCAGCGGGGCAAGGTCTGGTTTGACGACTATGGCCACACCGAGCGCGAAGTCGTCGACGGGCCGACGGGATTTTTAAAGGAGACCTACCCCCACTACACCTGCAGTAAGGGCCTCAGTCGCTGGATCGAGAAGCACAACCGCTACTCTACCGATGAAGCCGCCGAAACCCTGCGCCAGCTGCAGGGAGGCCGCGTTGACTGGCGGGCCTTGCTGTGGGGCAAATCTGAAGTTGAGCGGCGGCGGGCGCTGAAGGATCTCTCCCTGCGGCTGCCCCTGCGGCCCCTGACCCGGTGGCTCTACATGATGGTTATCCTGGGCGGCTGGCGCGACGGGCGAGCCGGGCTGGCCTGGTGTACGCTACAGGCGTTTTACGAGTATTTGATTGTGCTTAAGGCGCGGGAACTAATGCACCCCGAATACCTGACCGGGGCGCAGCCGCAGAGCGACAGGGCCGAGACTGCCTCTGGTGCTGAGACTGTCGCTGTTTCGATTGGGGTGGGGGTACCGCCACTACAGTAGCTACCCAAACT
>JBARVK010000267.1:0-5972 GCA_049646225.1 Nodosilinea sp. | reverse complement strand
CCCTACCGTTACCTGGGCAGCCCAGCTCAACGATCGCCCCTGGCTGGCCCTCACTCCTAGCCCTACGGCTCGGGGGCTGGTGCCGCAGCTGGTGCGATCGATCGCTGAGGTCGATCTGCACGAGGGCTGGCAGGCGGTGCCTTCAGCCGTAGATACAGATATAGATCTAGCCCCAGGCCTATACGGCTTAATCGGTCTGCCCGATCGCTGCCATCGGCCCCGGCCCGACTGGGTCAAGGTGTCGGTAAATGGGCGGCTGGTGACGGTACCCGAGCTAGAGCAGGGCATTTTGCAGGCGTTTCGCCACACCCTGCCACGCCACCGTTATCCGCTGGTCTTTGTGCACCTAACTGTTGCCCCCGGCGACATCGACTGGAACCGCCGCCCCGACAAGAGCACCCTTTACCTGCACCAGCTCGACGCCTGGGTGACCCGCTGTAAAACTCATCTTGAGGCGCTGCTAGGCCAGCATGGCGCTGAGCTGCCCGATCGCAATCAGCAGCAGCGGGTCACCCAGTTGCTCAAGACCGCAGAGTCGGGGGGTGTCTATGGCGCGACGGGCGATCTATCGGATGCGCTACCCTACCGCGATCGCCCCGGTGGTCTGCGGGCGATCGCCCAGGTGCATAACCGCTACATTCTGGCCGAACAGCCAGACGGTCTTTGCCTGGTTGAGCAGCACATCGCCCACGAGCGGGTGCTCTACGAACGCCTGCAAGACCAGTGGCGGCTGGTGCCCCTAGCCACGCCGGTCGTGCTGGAGGGGCTGAGCGAAAGGCAGCGTCACCAGCTCATCCAGCTAGGGCTGCCCCCCGAGGAATTTGGCCCCAGCCGCTGGGCGATTCGGCAGGCCCCAGAACCGCTGGGCGATCGCGACGATTTGCCCGACGCCCTGCTGGAACTCAGCCTGGGCGGCAGCTTGGACACGGCTCAGGTGGCGATCGCCTGCCGCACCGCCATTCGCAACGGCACCCCGCTCGATCTCCCTACCCTGCAAACCCTGCTCGACGACTGGCAGCGCACCCGCAACCCGCGCACCTGCCCCCACGGCAGACCAATCTGCCTGACGCTGAGCGAAACCAGTCTGGCCCGATTCTTCCGCCGCAGCTGGGTGGTGGGCAAAAGCCACGGCATTTAGCGAAAGGCGCGGTTCAGGCACCCGGTCCCTTCTGTGCTTCCATCAAGCCCTTGTTTGCACCACGGAAGGGACCGGGTGCCTGCGCTATAAACTCTTCACCTAAACTGGATTATTCACGAAACCGGGCATCAGCGACTGTCATTCCCGTGGCAACGGGAATCCATGGGAGGCAACTTACTCTAGAGTGGATTCCCGCCTCTGCGGGAATGACGGGCCTTTCAGTCTGCTCATGACTCATGCAGGCTAAGCCGCAAAATTTGCCGGGTCTTGGTCGCGGCGGTGGCGGGTGGGCAGCGGTTCGGGCTGGGCATCTCCGGCCAGGGCAGCGGTGGCTTCCAGGGCTTCGCGCAGGCGCTTAGCGGCGTAGATCGACATATCGCGGGGCACATTGATGCGATCGCGCAGATACCGCAGCCCCAAGGCTGCTCCGGCGGGCGGCTCACACACGTCTCCTGTAATCAAACGCGTCAGCGCACAGCGCAGGGCCAGCTCAATCACCTCGTTATCTGCCGGATTCACCTTCACAATGTTCTGCCAATGCTTCACTACGCGATCGAGTGCTTCCACCCGCGAGGTCTCTGGCTCGGGATAGGCGACATCGGGCAGACCGAACCAGGAACCAAAATCAACCTGGGCCTGGTTGCGGCGCGTCTGGGGCAAATCATTCGCGTAGCAGCCCCCCATCTGCGGCGGCAGGTCGTGCACATGGGTATGAAAATCGCTTTGGGTGCCGCGATAGGTCGAGCGGCTCTCCAAGCCATCAAACCAGTCTCTCAGCCGAGGGTTTTCTTCCCGCAACCCATAGCCTTTGTAGTAGTAGAGGCTGGCATTCATGCGCTCCACGTAGGGCACAAACACAATATCGGCGGTGCTAAACTCAGGCAAAAAGAATGGGCCGGGGGTGCTGGCCAGCGCCTGCTCGACCCGCTGCACTACGCCCATAAACTGGTCGCCCGCCCGCTGGTCTGCCCCAGGCGATCGCGCTGGCTGGCACAGCCACAGGCACCAGGCCCGAAACAGCAGCCGTTCTAGCTGGCGGAGGGGCATCACCTGCGGATCTTTCATTCCCCAAACTAGAGGGCCAAAGGCATTTTCAAGCGCCAGCAGAATGTCATCGCTCTCGGTAATCATCCGCCCGTCTAGCTCCAGGGCGGGCAGCATGCCAGAGGGCACCTTGCGCTTGTACCAGGCTTCCTTTTCGCCGTAGCAAAACATGGTGACCTTTTCAATTCGGTAGGGCACCTGCTTTTCTTCCAGCCACAGCCACACCTTCTGGCAGTAGGGGCACCAGGCGTGGTTGTCGCGGTAGAGGGTGACCCGCACCGCCGACTCAGGTTGACCAAACAGGCGCAGCCGAGCCTGGGCATTGGTCGGGCCATTGACGTCGTCGATAGAAAAATCGGCCAGTTCTGCCAGGGCCGACCAGCTCAGGGGCGCAGTTGTCATAGGAGGAAAGGTTCAAGGTTCACAGGTGTAGGGTTTAAGGCAATTCCTCAAACCCCACATCCTGTACCTTAAACCCTTTTCTAGGCCTTATTGTTTTCGATCGCCCAGCGGGCTAGTTCGGTGCGATTGTTCAAGCCGGTTTTACCGAGCATATTGCTAACGTGGCTCTCAATGGTGCGCTGACTGACCTGTAGCTCGTTGGCGATTTCGCGGTTGGCCATCCCCCGAGCCACAAACTGCACCACCCGCAGTTCGGTTGGGGTCAGCTCCACATCAAAGGGCACCTGAATTGCCGGGCTGCCGCTGCCTTTAATCTGCTGCTTAATCAGCCGCGAGGCCTGCTTCAGCGAAGACTCGACCTGAGCCACCAGTTCCTCCGGCTCGAAGGGTTTGACCATGTAGACATCGGCCCCGGTGTTTAAGCCCTTAATCCGATCCTGGCTTTGCCCTTTCGCCGACAAAAATAAAATGGGAATCCATTCGGTAGCGGGATTCTCACGCACGTTGCGCACAAAGGCGTGGCCATCCATCTCAGGCATCATCACGTCACAGATGATCATGTCTGGGATGGTATCTTCTAGCATCTCCAGCGCTTCTCGACCATTACCCGCTGTTTTGACCTGGTAGCCACGGAACTCTAAATAGTCCTTGACTAGCAAAATCAAGTTGGGGTCGTCGTCAATTAGCAAAAGCTGCTTTTGGTCGCCGGGAGAGGAGTCCTTCATGCGCTAACAATCACTGCAATTGGCCTGTTGTTGAAACCGTCACTGAAACCTAAGTATGCCCTCAATCGCTCCATGCTCCTACATTGCTGACGTACGCATCGACCCGTTTGAGCCAAGAGGGTTACCCAGGGCAGATAAAAACCTTGGCCTCTACTGCTGATGATACTTCAACAACCTGTGACCAGCGTACGTTCGTCTTAGACCGGCCCGAGAACCGTTACGCTACAGCCGTTCAATGGAGAGGGTTCCGGCCCAACTGGAGATCCGAAACGTTGGCGGGATTTCACCACAGTAGATTCAGTAGGTTGAGGCCGATCGCCCTGGCAAAACCTGGACGACGCTTCAGTCGCTCTAGCCCAAAGGGGCTACATCGGCAGCAGCACCGAGTCAATAACGTGAACAACGCCGTTACTGGCTTCAATGCCATATCGACTGCTCTGTGATGGTCATGGGCTGCTCGACCTCAGCAAGCTCTGCGGCAGCGGCAGGTTGATCCATTTCGGCGGGTTCGGCAGCGGCAGCGGGCGGCTCAGACTGAGTCATGTGGGTATCCGAGATAGCCTGCTGGGGAAAGACGGCAACAGCCACTGGGGCAGCGCCAAATAGCAGTAGACCTAACGCAATGCGAAGAGTGTTCGGAGTCATTTGAATGCAGTTACGTCCTAACGGGGATGAAATGACCAAGTTAAACGATGTAACATTGCTTAACTTGACCTGAAGAGTTGTAACACGGTGAAACGGGGCGACTATCTATCCAACGGGAGAACCCCTTCGTTTCCCAAATTGCTGAGGAGATTTTTAATCGCCAACACGGGGCAATCGGGTCGATATACGCATTCATGCAGAATGGTTAGGTCATTCTGCGTGAATGCTTGCCTGAAATCAGCAACTTCTGGCTACTAGGCGCTACAGGACTTGTAGATCTACTCGTTGCGCTGGCCCGCCGCTTGCTCACGCCCCGGAATAGCTTCCATGGCCTCTAGCACGGCCTGTTGGGCGGCTAAAATGTCACGCTCTTCACCCCCTAGGTAAAGTCGCCCGAAGCTACCCACCGAGCTGATTTGCAAAATATTGATCAGGGCCGCTTTCTCGGCCTCGTTGGCGGCTAGAGAGGCATAGGCTGCGGGTTCAACCTCATACACGTAGAGGGTTTGCCCGGCCACAATCATGTTGCCCCGGCGAGTGCGGTTAATCAGTTGGACATGATGCGGATCCAGATTTCGAATCACCTGGCTCGAGATCGTGCGAGGTTTGAGCCGTTCACGGTAGGACACCCCCAGCGCGTCGAGCATGGCCCCGCCAGCGGCATGTACCTCACCCTGTTTGCTGGCGTGAATTTCGAGCAGGCCGTAGAGACGTTCTACAATCAACGTTCCCGGACGCACCACCGCTGCCTTAAGGCCAATATCGAGAATACGGTTGATTTCAATACCGGGGGAAATTTCTATCCACAGAGACGCATCGCCCGGCAGCGGCAAAAACCCCAGCGACACAGTGCCCATGTAGGCTGCATGCTGGGGCTGAAGATTGTCAATATAAACATAGCTGCGAAGATCGACGCCCAAAACCTGCTATCCCACTTTCCTTCCTTGGTAGTATACCGGGCTGGGGCGGTTACTTAGCGCCCTAGGCTAGGGCCAAATCTAAGCCAGACCCGCAGCGCTAAGCGATCATCGCAGGCCTAGACTAAAACTTAGAACCAAACCCAACAGATGTAGTGCCCATGGTGTCGTAAACGATTAGACCCAGGGGCAGATTCAGCTCCCCAGACTCGTCTAAAAGAGCATCGAGAAAGGGGATTTGCAGCGTGTCGCCATCACTGGCGCTAGGATTATTTTGCAGCCCAACCTGCTGGTCAACCTGGTTAGCTAGGCGATCGAGGCTTTCCTGGCTATGCCCTTCTACGGCTAGGGCATCGGCCATGGTCATTGGCGATGTTTGCAGGCCTTGGGGAACGGCCATAGCCTGTTTAGGCGCACCGAAGATCGCTAAAACAGCAGCTGCCGCAGTCCAAGCAGTCCAATGGAAGTATTTCATGGGTTCAGGTGTGTGAGGGTGAACAACGGTGACGACCAGAAAATCAGACCCTTCGCCCTGACAAAAAGGCAGCGAGTTTGCTCAGGTATAACCTGTCTCAGTAAATTGTCAAAGCAAACTTAATGTCGGGTTCATGACGTTACAGGTTCATGAAGTTGTGTCTACAAAGTACCTTGCATCTGGTGGGGCATACATCGGTCTGTCGATGTAGGTTGCCCATTCTCTCCGCAAATCTACTAGGCTGAGGCGACTAAAGGGTGACTGGTGTAGCGGCTAAAGTTACCCCTAGACTGGGGTGGTTTCACCGGTTTTAGCGGCGGTGGAAATAGCGGACATCACCCTGATCAGGTCAGTGGCCAGGTGCCCTGAGGAAAGGGGCGAGGGCCGATTCTCGATGACACAGCGAAGAAAATGACGGCACATATTACGTAGGGGTTCAGTCGGCGCGATCGCGATCGCCTCAGCCTGGGCCTCAGTGGGTACACGAGCCCCCGACTGGGTCTGAAGCTGACTTCGGTACAGCGTTAGGGGGTTGGCTTGCGGGTTTTCATCTAGGACTAGAGTGCCGCGATCGCCCACTAGCGCTAGCCGCCGCTGCCGGTCGGGGTTGGCCCAGCTGACGTGAA
>JBARVK010000266.1:0-20809 GCA_049646225.1 Nodosilinea sp. | reverse complement strand
CAGCAGCCTACCATCTCAGCAAATCGGGCCACCGGGTGCTGCTGCTAGATGCCGCCAAGCTGCCCCGCTATAAGCCCTGCGGCGGCGGTGTATCTCCCCAGGTAGCGCAGTGGTTCGACTTTGACTTTTCTCCGGTCATCTCGGTCAAGGTCTCTAAGGTTCGCTATACTTTTAACCTCGCCGACCCCATTGAAGCCGAGCTACCCAGTGAAAAGGCCCTCTGGATGGTGCGGCGTGATGAGTTTGACCACTTTATTGTCCAGCAGGCCCAAAAGCAGGGAGCCACCCTGTGGGATGGCACCAAGGCCCAGGGCGTTGAAAACCACGGCGACTACTGGCAGGTCAACACCAGCCAAGGCCCTGTGAACGGGCGATTTCTCATCGCGGCCGATGGGGCTCGCGGCGGCATGGCCAAGGGGCTGGGGTTTACGAATCGGCGCTACAAGCTCGCTGCCGCCCTAGAAGCGGAACCCCGTCTAGAGGTGCCTCAGGAGCCCGTAGTACATTTTGACCTTGGTCTACTTCAACAAGGGTATCTGTGGAACTTTCCCAAGGCTGACGGCTACTCTATTGGCGGGGGTGTGTTTCGCTCTGGAGCACAGCGCAAGCAAGATCTGCGCACCCCAGTAGCCGATTACGCCACGGCTTTTGCGATCGATGCCAGCGCCGTACAGCACTTCGGACATCCAATTTTCATTTGGGACGGGCCTCAAACCCTGCATACCCACCGAGCCGTGCTGGCGGGAGAAGCCGCCTGTGTCGTCGATCCGTTCACCGCTGAAGGAATTCGGCCCTCCATCTTTAGCGGCATGAAGGCGGCTGAGGCGATCGCCCAGGCGCTTCAGGGTAGCGATACCGCCCTCGGCACCTATACCGACACCATGAATAAAACATGGGGCGAAGAGATGCGCTGGGCTCGACGCCTGGCCCGGTTGGTCTATCAGGCTCCTGGCCTAGCCTACCAAGCGGGCGTCAAACGCCCCTCCAGCACCCTCACCATGGTCAAGGTATTTTGCGGAGAAGTTAGCTACGGCGAGGTCGCCCATCGGGCCATTCGCCGCCTCAGCGGCGGCCTGCTGGCGTAGTTAGCCAATCGCATCCATGATTTTAAACATCGGTAGGTACATCGAGATCAGAATTGAACCCACCATGCCTCCCAGTACGATAATCATAATCGGCTCCATCACGCTGGTTAGAGCCTTGACGGCCTGCTCTACCTCATCCTCATAAAAGTCAGCTACCTTCATCAGCATCGCGTCTAGTTCTCCGGTCTCCTCCCCAATACTGATCATCTGAATGGCCATGGTCGGAAAAACCGCGTGCTTTTGAAGCGCCAGACTAATCATGCCACCGCTCTGCACGTCCTTCCGGGCCTCGTCTACGGCTTCGGCAATCACCTGGTTGCCGGCTGTATCCCGCACGATTTCTAGCGCCGTCAGAATGGGTACACCCGACTTAGATAAGGAGCCAAAGGTGCGGCAGAAACGGGCTGTAGCTGTTTTCTGAATCAGGTCACCAAATAGGGGCATCTTGAGCGAGAGACGGTCAATCACCCGACGCCCGTTTAGAGTGGCGTAGTATCGCCTGTAGGCAAAGCCTGCTGCCGAAATTCCCGCTATCATAAATACCCAGTTGAGGGGCTGGCGCAAAAACCGGCTGATCATCATCATGACCTGGGTGAAAACCGGTAGATCAGCGCCCAGATCCTCAAACATATCGGCAAAGATCGGCAGCAAAAATACCGTCATACCGACAAAGATAATCACAGCCAAAAACCCTACCGTGACTGGATAGGCCATCGCCGACTTGATCTGGTTTTGTAACCGGGCTAGGTCTTCTAGGAGTTTGGCCAGGCGGTTGAGCACCTCATCAAGCACACCTCCAACTTCTCCAGCCTGAATCAACGCTACGTAGAGGTTGTCAAAACAGGCCGGATGCTTGCGCATCGCATCCGATAAGTTGGTGCCCTGCTGGACATCGGCGTTGATCGCCAGCAGCGCCTTCTTCAACTTGGGGTTAGAGCAGTCGTCCGCTAAAACCCCCAAGCCTCGCACCAAAGCTACTCCAGCATTGACAAGGGCCGCGAACTGCCGCGAAAAGATCGCTTTATCCTTGACGGTCACCTTGGTCATGGAGGTTTTGATACTCTCCATGTCCAGATTGAACCCGGCTTCTTCCTTCAGATTCAGCACGTAGAGGCCCTGATCCTTTAGGATGGTACGGGCTTCGTTAGGGTTCTCAGCAGAAACACGCTCTTTGCGCTGGGCTCCGCTGGTATCGCGACCAATGGCAACGTAGGTAGGCATAGCTCAGTGGCTCGGTGGCTTATGGTACTGCAATTATAGCGATGGGTTCGGTAAGCCGAACCCGTTATCTCTATTCGAACTCGCGTGCTGTGTGCCTCAAAATGCTAGTGGCGCCCCGCCGCTGCCCCTTGGCGAGCGGCGGCATTAGGCGTCGGTGCTCCTCCGATTAGCCGCTGCAATTCGTCGGGGCGAGAGGTCTTAGACATAGCTGCCTCAAACGAAATTGTGCCTGCTTTATAAAGGTCGGCCAGCACTTTCTCTAGGGTTTGCATGGCCAGCTTACCCCCCGTTTGGATAGCACCGTAGATCTGAGGGGTTTTGCCCTCTCGAATCATGTTGGCAATGGCAGGAGTGATCACCATGATTTCCTGGGCCATGACGCGGCCATACTCGCCGGGCTTGACATTGGCCTTGGGCACCAGGGTTTGGCTCAGCACCGCCACCAGAGAGCCCGATAGCTGGACTCGAATCTGCTGCTGCTGTTCAGGCGGGAATACGTCAATCATCCGGTCAACGGTTTGAGCGGCCGAGCTGGTGTGTAGGGTGCCAAACACAAGGTGACCGGTTTCCGCTGCCGAAATGGCCAGCGATATGGTTTCTAAGTCCCGCATTTCACCCACCAGAATGACGTCGGGGTCTTCCCGCAGGGCGGCGCGCAGGGCGTTGGCAAAGCTCTTGGTATCTTCCCCAATCTGGCGCTGGTGGATCAGGCTCTTGATCGGCTCGTAGACAAACTCGATCGGGTCTTCAACGGTCAGGATGTGCTCTGGCCGAGTCAGGTTGATGTTGTTGATCATCGAAGCCAGAGTAGTTGACTTACCAGATCCGGTTGGCCCTGTCACCAGAATAAGCCCGCGCGGCTTCTCCGACAGCTCTCGCACAATGTTGGGTAGCCCCAGCGTGTCCATGCTGGGAATTTTGGAGCTGAGCGCTCGCAAACAGGCCGCGTAGGTACCCCGGTCTTTGTAGACGTTGACCCGAAAGCGAGCCAGACCTTTGACACCGTAGGAGCAATCGAGTTCCCAGGTTTGCTCTAGCTGCTTACGCTGAGTGTTGTTGAGCATGCTAAAAATGAGCCGCTGACACGATTCAGGGGTCATCGGTTCGTGCTCTGTGGGGGTGAGCTTGCCGCTAATCCGGATGTAGGGGGGCAGACCTGCCGATAGGTGTAAGTCAGAGCCGCCTCGCTCAATCACCTCTTCCATCAAGTCTTCAATCATCAGTTCCATAAAACTACCTCATGGGGGTTTGAGAACGTAGGAGAATGTAGCGTTAGAGCAGTTTAGGCTAAGGCCAAAATGTCGTTGGTGTTTTAGAGGCCAATGCTGGTAACAAGATGCCCACTTTTGAGCCAATACTGTCAGGGCGATAGGCCAACGGTTGACTAATCTGAGAAGCGAGGGGTAAGACAGTAGGGGCAGTCGAGCCAGTCTTGCTGTAGCGCAGCCGCGCAGCAGGTACAGGTTAAAGAGGCCTTGCGCTTAGCCTTAAGCTCGGCCTCTAATCCCGTGTCGGTGAAGGTTACCCGTTCTACCTCATCAAGGGTCGTGTATCCCTGACGCACCAGATTAAGACTGTAGGCTAGGAGAGTCTGCATGCCGTCCTCGACCGCAGCCTCTTTGATCACCTCGGTGGGTGCGCCCTCAGAAATTAGCTTTTGCAGTTTTTCTGTGACCCGCAGAACTTCATAGACGCCAACTCGACCTTTATAGCCACCGCCTTGGCAGAGAGGGCAAAGGGTATTGTTTTCTTTAGCAGCAACAATCTCTTCGGCCGTAAGTGTATTCGCTTTGTAGAAGGTAATGTCGGCTTCAGAGGCAGCGGCGAGACCGAAGTGAGCCAGTTCTTCGTGGCTCGGATGATAGGCCACGCGGCAGTCAGAGCAGACTTTTCGTACGAGACGCTGAGCCAGCACACCAATCAGGGCGCTGGAGACCATGAAGGACTCAACCCCCATTTCATCCAGGCGGGCGATCGCCCCAGCGGCATCATTGGTGTGCAGGGTCGTCAGCACCAGGTGCCCGGTTAAGGCGGCTTCGATCGCTGTCTTAGCCGTTTCGCGATCGCGGGTTTCACCCACCAGAATAACATCGGGGTCTTGACGCAAGAAGGCCCGCAGAATGGAGGCAAAGTCCATTCCCTTTTCGCGAATCACCTGCACCTGGGTCAGACCCGGCAGCGTGTACTCAATAGGGTCCTCGGCGGTGCTGATATTGATGCCGGGGTCGTTACGCTCGGAGAGCACTGAGTACAGGGTAGTGGTTTTACCTGAACCCGTAGGTCCCGTCACCAGCAGCAGGCCAAAGGGGCGGGAGGCCATATCCTGCACAATACGCAGCGAGTCGGGATCGGTAATCAGCTTGTCGAGGCCCAGCTGAGTAGCGGAGTTGTCAAGGATCCGCAAGACTACCTTTTCACCGCAGCGACTGGGCAGAGTATTGACCCGAAAGTCGACCTTGCGGCCCTGAAATACCCGGCGAATTCGACCGTCCTGAGGGGCTCGACGCTCGGCGATGTCCAATTCGGCAATGATCTTAAAGCGAGCGGTAACAGCTGGAATGATTTTTTTAGGCATTTTGGGCAGGGCTTCTTTAAGCACGCCATCTTTGCGGAAGCGCACCCGCAGGAACTCTTCCTGCGGCTCCACGTGAATATCAGAAACGCCTTCCTGCAGCGCCTTGGCCAGAATCTTGTTGACCAGGGCAATCACCGGAGCCGCTCCGGCATCTTTGAGGGCCGCCCCTAAATCAGCCTCTTCGTCGATAACGTCTTCTAGGCTGCCCTCGCCAAAGTCTAGTTCTTCCAGGCTGGTATTGACGTCTACAGCGGCGTCCAGTTCTTCTTTTTTCTGTTTGGCAACGGCATCGTCTAAGTAGGTTGACATCAACCGTTGGTAGTCTTCAACGGTAATGACCATGCGCCTGAGGGCCAAGTTCTGCGGTCTCAAAATGCGGTTGAGGTCGTCCTGAGCCTCTAGATTTTCAGGGTCGACCATAGCCACCAGCACTGAGGCAGCCTCGCCGTTATCTTTAGATAGCGGCACTAGACGATGACGACGGCAGATATCCACGGGCACCAGAGTATCGATCAGGGAGCCAATCTGAGCCGCAGATATATTGTCAAGCTCTGGGTCGAGAGACTCTACGCCATAGAGAATTTTAAGCTCGAAAAGCTGCTGCTTTTTATACTGACGCAGCAGTTCGGGGGAGAGCTGCTGCCCGGTGAGAGATTCGAGGACTTCAGTTAACGACTGCCCACTCTTGCGGCTCTCAATCAGGGCCTTTTGCATCTGCTCAGAGTCAACATAGCCCGATTGAATGAGCTGGTTGCCGAAGGGCGAGAAGCTCCGCTGGAGTACTAGAGCTCGCCGAGAGGAGGAGGAATTAGTCATAGCGCTGATGCCAAAGTACTGAAGTGAAGAAGGCCTGAACCCAATCCTTATGCAGACAGTATGCCCAATCGGGAGACTGTGCCCCTAAGTTAGCGCGACTGAAATTAACGCGATCGCAAGGCCTGCCCGCATTGACCCCGTAGCTTCGATAATACCCTTATCCAATTTATCTGCACCACGCCAGTACTAGGCCGAGCTAGCCTGCTGCTAGAGATAGGGAACTTACCGCCGTGAAACCTACAATCCACGATAGAATCAGACACAGTGCCGATGGCAAGCCACTGCAGCAGGGATATTCCCTGTTGGAGTAGGCTTTAAGCCAGGGTAAAGTAGTTGCATTCACCGTCGGGTTACGTATCAGTATGGTTGACGACATTCAACACCCCGAACACGATCCCACTTCTGAACCGGAAGCGATCGAAGAGATTCTAGACGAAGACGCCGCTGACATCGACTTTGGTGACGTCGTCGAGGCGGCGGCTTCCACGGTTGATCCTGCTGACTCGGCCAAGTCGCCGACTACCGGAGGCAGCAGCGTTGACGCTGCCATGGTGGCCGATCTCGAACGGCAGATAACGGGGCTAAAGGCTCAGCTCGAAGATCGGGCCAATCAATCGATGCGCATCGCTGCCGACTTTGAGAACTATCGCAAGCGCACCAGCAAAGAAAAAGACGAGCTGGCGACCCAGATCAAAGGCGACACGGTGATTGAGTTATTGCCGGTGGTAGATAATTTCGAACGGGCGCGATCGCAGATCAAGCCGCAAACCGAAGCAGAGATGACTATCCACAAAAGTTATCAGAGCGTCTATAAACAGCTTGTCGAAACCCTCAAGCGGCTAGGTGTTTCGGCTATGCGAGCCGAGGGGCAAGAGTTTGATCCACTTCTGCACGAAGCCGTTATGCGTGAACCTACCCCAGACCATGCTGAAGGGGTGGTGATTGAAGAATTTGTGCGGGGCTATCAGCTCAGCGATCGGGTACTGCGCCACGCGATGGTAAAAGTAGCCGCCCCACCAGAAGATGGTTCTGATCACGCCGATTCTGGAGAGGGAGACGCTTCTGAATAAGGTCGTAGGCGATAAGCCCGCAGGCAGACGCACCTTAGCGCCGTAAAAATGTTCCTGGTAGTGCATTCTGGCCCCTCTGGCTGTATTTATGTGACCCACTTAGTCCGAAAATTGCCGCCGCAAACGATAACTTCCCGAGCAGAAGCGGGCAACCTAGCCATACGTTAGTCCGGATAGTGAGCGATCTGGGCTGATTTTAAAGGGTATAGCGAACGATTAAGTGAGCACCGTGGGCTATGGGTAAAGTAATTGGTATCGACCTAGGAACGACTAACAGCTGTGTCGCCGTGCTAGAGGGCGGTAAGCCGGCTGTAATTGCCAGTACTGAGGGGGGACGTACGGTACCCAGCATTGTTGGTTTTGGCAAAAACGGCGAACGATTAGTCGGTCAACTAGCCAAACGACAGGCCGTCACCAACGCTGAGAATACGGTTTATAGCATTAAACGGTTTATTGGCCGCCGCTGGGAAGACACCGGGGCTGAACGCAGCCGAGTACCCTACGTCTGCGTGACTGGACGCGACGACACAGTCGATGTGCAGATTCGTGGTAGGGCGTTCACACCCCAAGAAATTTCCGCCATGATTCTGCAAAAGCTCAAGCAGGATGCTGAAACCTACCTTGGCACTGAAGTAACCCAGGCGGTGATTACTGTACCCGCCTATTTTACCGATGCCCAGCGACAGGCCACTAAAGACGCGGGCACTATTGCCGGTCTAGAAGTACTGCGCATTATCAACGAGCCCACGGCTGCCGCTCTCTCCTACGGTTTGGATAAGCAGGATCAAGACCAGATTGTGCTGGTGTTTGACTTGGGCGGCGGCACCTTTGATGTTTCTATTTTGCAGCTGGGCGACGGCGTTTTTGAGGTCAAAGCGACCGCCGGCAACAACCACCTGGGGGGCGATGACTTTGATAATTGCATCGTTGAATGGATGACCGCCGCCTTTCGTGAAGCCGAAGGCATTGATCTGTCCGCCGATCGCATGGCGCTTCAGCGCATTCGGGAAGCCGCCGAGAAAGCCAAGATCGAGCTGTCCAATATGCCTTCGACCTCAATCAATCTGCCGTTCATTACGGCTGATGAGTCGGGGCCCAAACATTTAGAGATGGCCCTCACCCGGGCTCAGTTTGAGCAGTTTGCTTCAGAGCTTGTGCAGGCTACCCTAGACCCGGTCAAGCTGGCGCTTAGAGATGCCGACCTTAGCCCTGATGCCATCGATCGCATTCTTTTAGTGGGTGGATCGACCCGGATTCCAGCCGTGCAGCAGGCGATTAGCGCCTATTTCAACGGCAAACCGCCCGATCGATCCGTCAATCCTGATGAAGCCGTTGCCTTGGGAGCCTCGATTCAGGCTGGGGTGCTGGGAGGCGAAGTCAAAGATCTGCTGCTGCTCGACGTAACTCCGCTATCGCTCGGCATCGAAACCTTGGGGGAGGTGTTTACCAAGGTGATTGAGCGCAATACCACTATCCCCACCAGCAAATCCCAGGTGTTTTCCACCGCTACTGACGGCCAAACCTCCGTCGAAATCCATGTGCTGCAAGGGGAGCGGGCCATGGCCAAGGACAACAAAAGCTTGGGTAAGTTTGAGCTAACGGGCATTCCTCCGGCCCCTCGGGGGGTGCCACAGATTGAAGTGTCTTTTGAAATCAACGCCGACGGCATTCTTAATGTAGCGGCCCTCGATAAGGGAACCGGTCGGGCTCAGAGCATTTGTATTACCAATACGGGCGGCCTCAGCGATAGTGAGGTCGACCGCATGCGCCTAGAGGCCGAGACCTACGCCGATGAAGACGACCGACGGCGGCAGATTGCCGAGCTCACCAACCGGGCCGACAACCTGTTCTACAGCTACGAAGCCACCCTGCGCGACCATGCTGATCTGCTCAACGATGTTGCTCGAACTGATCTAGAAGAAAAGGCCAATAAGCTGCGCGTAGCGACCCAGTCTCCTGGCATTGACGTCGGCACCTTCCAGGCATGTATTGATTCGCTGCAGTCAGCTATCTTTGCTGTGGGCACCAATGTCTACCGCGAAGCTGACAGCAGTGCCGACATAGACATGGATATTTCGGCGGAAGATTTTGCCGATGCCACGGCTGACAATAGCGGTGACTACCCTGAGGCTACCTATGGCAGCGACTCAGAGCTAGATGCCACCGTCACGGCTGACTATGAAGCCATTGATTAAAGTGGCGTTTGGGACGGGTATCACCCCTGGTCAAAGTGGGCACCTCTTTTAAAATGGTTTAATGTTTGATTGTTGCTGGAGTTGTCTAGGTAGCCCCCTATGGCCCGTGATTTCTATGACATTCTGAGTATTTCGCGCAACGCGGACCAAGACGAGATTAAGCGGGCCTATCGCCGACTGGCCCGCAAATACCACCCCGATGTCAACAAAGATCCTGGGGCTGAAGATACCTTCAAAGAGATTAATCGGGCCTACGAAGTGCTCTCAGAGCCCGAAACTCGAGCCCGATACGATCGCTTCGGGGAAGCTGGCATAGGCGCTGGGGCAGCTGGTTACCAAGACTTTGGCGATATGGGCGGCTTTGCCGATATCTTTGAAAGCTTCTTTAGCGGCTTCTCGGGTGGTGCGGGCCAGGGTGCCCGGCGACGGGGGCCGACCCGAGGGGATGATCTGCGCCTTGATCTGCGCCTTGACTTCAAAGAGGCTGTATTCGGTGGCGAAAAAGAGATCAAGATCAGTCACTTAGAAACCTGCGGCACCTGCACAGGCAGTGGAGCTAAGCCTGGTACTCGCCCTACGACCTGCGGTACCTGCGGCGGCACGGGCCAGGTGCGCCGAGCGACCCGTACACCCTTTGGTAGTTTTACCCAAGTCTCGGCCTGCCCCACCTGCAGCGGCACGGGTGAAGTGATTGAGGATCGCTGTGAGGTGTGCGGCGGCAGTGGCCAGACTCAAGAGACCAAAAAACTTAAAATTACGGTGCCGGCAGGCGTTGACAATGGTACTCGGCTGCGGGTGTCTGCGGAAGGAGATGCTGGCCTCCGGGGCGGTCCGGCGGGCGACCTGTATGTTTACCTGTTCGTGGCCGAAGATGCCGCCTTTAAGCGCGACGGTATCAACATTCTCTCTGAGTTAAAAATTAGCTATTTGCAAGCCATTTTAGGATCCAAGCTGAGCATTGAAACCGTTGATGGGCCGGAAGAACTGGATGTGCCAGCCGGTACCCAACCCGGTACTGTGCTTACCCTCGACAGTCGTGGGGTGCCCAAGCTGGGGAATCCCGTCAGTCGGGGGGATCATCTGATTACAGTACAGGTTGATATTCCGACGCGGCTTAAGCCTGAAGAGCGGGAACTGGTGGAAAAACTAGCTGAAATCCGTGGTGAGAAGGTCAACCGAGGCGGTATTGAAGGCTTTTTGGGGGGGCTGTTTCGAGGATGAGTTATTCTGCGTCTACCCCGATCGATAGCCAGCTAGACTTGCGGGGCACCCCCTGCCCCATCAACTTTGTGCGGACTAAGCTACAGCTTGAAAAGATGGCTCCTGGAGCCCTGCTAGAAGTCTGGATTGATGCCGGCGAACCGGTGGAGCAGGTGCCCGATAGTCTGACCATGGAGGGCTATATCATAGAGCACCTGGAGGATCACACCGGGTATTTTGTCCTGCACGTGCGGCGCCCCACTTAAGCAATGGTATTTTGCAGCCCCCAGGGTGTCGACACCGCTGGCCCTTGGGGGTTAGTGATTGCGACTCAGGCCAACTATTACCGGGTCAAGGTAGATTTTACAGCCCCTGTTCTGGCGGGGGAGGTGTTGCTGTGTACCCGTCGCGCGCGCCTGAAGAAAACAGGTCAGCAGGTGATGGTGGGAGACCGAGTCTGCCTTGAAGGACTTGACCAGGCTGGGGGGCGGGCCGCGATCGCGGCTGTGGCCCCACGCCAAAGCGTGCTTGAGCGTCCGCCAGTGGCCAATGCCGATCACATTTTGCTGGTATTTGCCCTGGCTGAACCTGACCTAGACCCTCAACAACTGGGGCGGTTTTTAGTCCAGGCGGAGTCTACCGGCGTGCCGGTGAACGTCTTGCTCAACAAGTCAGACCTGGTCAGTGCCGAGACCCGACGCTACTGGGAAAGCGAGCTTAGCGAGTGGGGCTATCGGGTCACGTGTCTGAGCGTTCGGAACGCAAACGAGCCGCTAACCATACTGCAACCTCTGCTACGAGGTCATATAACGGTAATTTCTGGGCCCTCTGGGGTCGGTAAGTCTAGCTTAATTAATCGGCTTATTCCCGAGGCCAGCCTGAGGACAGGAGCGGTATCGGGCAAACTGAGCCGGGGCCGGCACACCACTCGTCATGTAGAGCTGTTTGCGCTGCCGGAGGGGGCCTTTTTGGCCGATACCCCTGGCTTTAATCAGCCTGATTTGAACCTTACTCCGGCTGAGCTAGGCCCCTGCTTCCCCGAACTGCGGCAGCGATTGGCCCAGGGATCGTGCCAGTTTAGCGACTGTCTGCACAGAGGTGAGCCGGGCTGTGTGATGGAGACTGACTGGCCCCGCCATGACGTTTACCTAACGCTGCTAGAAGAGGCTCTGACCTACGAGGAAACCCTGCACTGCCAGGGAGACCCCGATGCGGCGCTTAAGCTCAGAGTGGGCGAGAAGGGGCAGCTGCATCAGGACCCCAGACTGCAGGCTAAGACCTATCGCCGCCCGTCGCGCCGTCAGCAGAAGCAAGCTCTCGATGCGCTGTACCACGACGATGATCAGGCGGATATTCTGGATCCGCAGTCGGATGAGGACCTGTCGATCTGACTTATTAGAGATGACGAGTCGCGACCACGGTGTGGTTGGGGCAGCGCAGTGGCATATGTCCATCGCTGTGGAGGGCGACGCAGAAGGTTCTAACTGACCTGGCGAAGGCTCTAAAACAGCAATTTGGCTGAATTTTATATTTTCTTCTTTTTTTAAAGTAATTTCCCCAGGGTTTTCCCCAGCTTTCCCCAGGTTTTCCCCAGATAGGAACGGCATACCAGGGGTTTGACTCAAAACCGAATGTTGAGGTTGTTCACAGATACACCTGAACTATTTTGGGGCCGTAGCTACAGGTGGCTTGAGCGGGGATCGCTGAAACCATTAAGGTCTCGTTTAAGGCCAATTTGGGCTAGCGGATTAGGGTGCCGTTGGCAAGATTGACATCCCCTGGCGGTCTGGTGACAATGGTTCGACCAGCTTACACAGCGCTTCTGTTCTAACCCCGTAGGCAGCCGCTAGATTCCCTCCCAGCAAGGGATCCAGCCTGCTAAGAAGGTTCGCAGGGCTGTGTTTTGCTGTCTAGTTTCAGATTGGGGAAGTGGAGATGAGTGAGCAATCAATGACGGCTATGGCATCGAGAATTAGTTTGAGTGTAGAAGTGCCGGAGGAGCTGTTTGAGGCTATGCGTGACTATGTAGAGACCCATCCGTCCTGGAGTCAGCATCGAGTGTTTTGCGCGGCGCTGTCGCTGTTTTTGATGCAGAACGGGATCAGCGATCGCCGCATTAATCGCCTCTATCTCGATGCCGTATTCGATTACGCGGCCTGACCTGGTTGTCGCCTGTGACCTCTCGACCGTAAGCTATCTATGGCGCTGTTCAGCGTGTTTTGGGCGGTCTACCACAACTATTGGCTACCCTTGCTAAAGCACTTAGTTAGTCTATCTAGAGCCTTTTGACGCTTGCTACTAAATCTGAATTGCAGAATCTAGATTTCGAATAGGCGGCTTGCGTAGGGGCATACGGTGTTGCCCGCCCCAACCGGGGGTAACCGAGACAGATTCTAGTTAGAGCCCCTCAGACAAAGGGCACTCCCGATAGCCGGGAGTGCCCTTTGTAATTATTTTGTCTAATCAGCGATAGGGGGTTGTCTAGGACGCTGGCTCCAGGCGAATGAGCTGCCCGTTGGACTCGTCGGTGAGCACGTAGAGAAACCCGTCTGGTCCCTGGCTGACGGAGCGTACTCGCTGCCCAATGGGAATGGAGGTTTCGTTCACCAGGTTGCCGCTGGCATCCACCTCGATGCGTTTCACATCCTGGGACACTAAGCCACCGGCAAAGAGCTGCCCCTGCCACTGAGGGTAGCGATCGCCCCGGTACACCGCCAGCCCAGAGGGTGCGATGGAGGGAGTCCAATAGGTCACCGGGTCAACCATGCCCGGGCGAGACTGTTCGGTGGAAACGGGGCCGCCGGAGTATTCGTCACTGTAGGTAACCACTGGCCAGCCGTAGTTTTCGCCGGGTTCAAGCCGGTTGAGTTCGTCGCCTCCCCGAGAACCGTGCTCGGTTGACCAGACTTGACTGGTCTCAGAATCGAGGGCGAGTCCCTGAATATTGCGGTGGCCGTAGCTCCAAATCAGCGGGTTGGCATCGGCCTCGTCGACAAAGGGGTTATCGGCAGGGGCCTCGCCTTCATCAGTGATGCGCGTCACTGAACCGAGAAGCGACTGACGATTTTGAGCCTGGTTGCGAATCAGTTCACCTTCGAGTTCTAGAGGTGGGTTGCCGCCGTCACCAATGGCTACCAGCAGCGTATTGTCGGGTAGCCACAGCAGGCGAGAGCCAAAGTGCTGGCCACCGGCCTTATCGCGGTTGTTGGTAAAAATCACCGTCCAGTCGCTGAGGGTGTTGCCGTCTAGGCGAGCGCGGGCGACCTGAGTTCGGTTCGTCTGCTGAGTACCGTCGGCGTAGGCAAAATAAATCAAGCCATTAGATTTGAATTGGGGATGCAGGGCGAGATCTAGTAACCCTCCCTGGCTCAGCGCCAGCACGTCGGGAACGCCAGCGATGGGGGTGGGGTCTAGTTCGCCATTGCTGACCCGACGCAGACGCCCCGGGCGCTCGGTAATTAGCATATCGCCATTGGGCAGCCAAACCATGCCCCAGGGGTGCTCTAACCCCTCCACCAGGGTGACAGGCTCTACCGACTCGACTACTGGAGGAGAAGAGGTTTGGGCGGTTTCTGGGGCAGTTTCGGGAGTGGTCTCGCGAGTAGCGTTGTTCTCTGGGGTAGAGGCGGCGCAGCTTGCCAATGCCAAACCCACAATCAGGGGAGTAAAGAGAGGTTTAAACCAGGAAGAACCCATAATCATTGAATGGATAGGTGTACTAAACGCAGCGGTTAGATCGAACTGGGCTAAAGGATTTGAACGTAGAGTGACCTCAACTAAAAAGCAGCCGCCCTGCCGAGGGCGGCTGCTTTTACCTTAGCGAGGCTGGCTAGAGCGTGGCCAAGCTGCCAGCGATCGCGGCACAGACGGCGGAGATAGTCGCGGTGCCGAAGATCCACCAGGAGGCGGCAGCGGCGGTTTTGCGGGTGTCTTCCACCTGCTTTTCGACCTGGTAGCGGATTTCGGCCAGGCGCTTCTCAACCTCATGCTCCAGCTGCTCGGCTTTGCTGAGAGCCGTGGACCGGACCTCTTCTACCTGGGCGATGACACGCTGGGCGTCGGCCTCGGAGATGGCGTCATGGGAACTCAGGAGAGCAACTAAGGTGTTTTGGTCGACCTGGTCGAGGCGAGTGCGCAGCGCGTCAAGACCGGCTTTCGGATCGGCCATGAGCTGCTGCAGGTCGCGCTTGATGCCGTAGTAGTCTAGCTCAGGGCGATCGAGGGAATCGAGGTACTGACGAACGCGGTCGAGAATGCCATCGATGACGCCCTGCACGCGCTCTTGCATATGGCGAATCTGAGCGATGAACTGGTGGCGAATTTCAAGCACCCGGTCGACGGCGGCTTCAGCTTCGGCCTGAGTCATGTCGGGACGCTGAGCCAGCAGGGCCACAACAGTATCGCGATCGATTCTAGAGAGCCTGGTCTGCAGGCGATCGGCCCCAAGGCGGGGGTCTTGCAGCAGCAGCTTCAGATCGCGCTTGATGCCATCGGGGTTGAGAGCCGCCTTATCGGTGTTGCGCAGGTAATCTTCTAGCGCTGTTTCAAAGGAGAGCGCCTGAGCCTTGGCCCGACGAGCTAAGCGCTGGGGCAGCTTGAGCACGTCGTTAATGGCACCCTGAAGGTCGTCGATGGTTTGGTTAACTTCAGCTTCGGTTAAGTCACCCCGCTGGCTGAGCAGCTTCACCAACGTGTCTCGATCCATGTCAGACAGGCGGGTCTGCACAGCCTGAAGGCCTAGCTTAGGATCGTGCATCAGCAAATCTAAATCGCGCTTGATACCAGCTGGATTGAGCTCGGGCTTGCCGGTTTCCAGCAGGTAGTTTTCGAGCGCCGTAGTGGCCTCGCTGTATTTCGCCTTAGCCTGGGCGCTTAGGGCCGCTGGAGAGTGGATGGTTTGATACCAGTTGGCTTCGACTTGATCGATAGTCCGCTGAATCTGCTCCTCGCTCATGTCGTTGCGCTGGTTGAGCAGCTGCACTAGAGTATCGCGATCGAACTGTGCCAGCCGCTGTCGCACGAGATGTAGACCCGCATCAGGCTCCTCTAGGAGGGTTTTAACATCGGCTTTGATGCCTTCGGGGTCAAGCTCAGATCGGCCGGTAGAGCGCAGATAGTCTTGCAGCGCTTGCCACTGGTTGTCCATGCGAGCCGTGGCCGCAGACTGGAGACCGGCCGCATCGGCGGCGACGTTGCTCATGGTTCGCTCTAGGCGATGGGCCACCTGATCGATTTCAGTTTCGCTCAGATCCCCCCGGGCCTGGAGAGCATCGCGGAAGGTTGTGTAACCAAAGACCGCATAGCGATCGCGCAGATCCTCAGCTTTGGCGTAGGGATCGTCGATCACCTGGGCAAACCGGTGGTCGACGTCGTCGGCCAGCAGCTCGTCGCGGGTAGAGCGCTGCAAGAAGGTATAAATGCGGGTTTGCAGGGTCTTGGCGGCTTCTATGCGATAGCGTTCAGAGACCTCGGCCAGCACGTGGAGACGAACATCCTCGAGCTGGGCCGACACCTGGGAAATTTCCTGCTGGGTGAGTAGACCGCGCTGGGACAGGATATCGGCGAAGAAAGCGCGATTGAGGGGCAGCAGCGCCTGACGCATCTGGCCAGGATCCGCTTCGGGGTCGTAGATCACCTGCCAGAAGTCTTCCTTCATGCGGCTGGGCTGGAGCTGCCAGGGGTAGGCGCTGGATAGGTAGGCTTCGACATCGGCTTTGATCACGTTGTAGGCTTCGTTCTCCTCACCGCCCGATGCGAGAGAGGCTACAGTGCCCTTGACCTGGCCCTGGGCCTGCTTGAGCTGACGCAGAACATCGGAGAGATCGAGGTCGTTGAGGTCAAGACGCTGCATGGCAACACCCATCAACATTCCCATCCCTTGCTGTAGCCACCCCGGTGCGGCCCCGGAACCTGACTGACTGTTGCCGCTGCTGTTTGACAATACCCGCTCGAGGCGATCGCGCAGTTCGCCAGAGACTAGCTGATCTCGCTTGGCCGACTGTAAATAATCGGCAAGCTGGGCCAGCGAGTTGCGGTCTTCGGTTTGCCCTACAGCTTTGCACCAGCTCCGGTACAGGCGATCGGCGATCCGTCGGGTTTCCTGGGGCGATAGATCGGTACGACGGTTAACCAGCTGCTCAAACGCGCTGCGGTCAATCTGGGTGAACGAATCGCGATCGACTTGAGCGGCAACTCCCGACTCTTGGAGCAGGCGCTCGAACTCGGATTCTAAGGCCGATGTATCAATGCTGGGCGATCGCAGGGTCGAGATGTAGTCGCGCAGCGTACCTTTTATATCAGTGTTGTCCCAGCCAGACATGAGCTCCTGACGCACGGCGGCAGCGGTCGCTTCGGCTGTGGACACAACCTGATTGCTGGCGGCTCGAGCGCCTAAAGCAGAGGTTGCAGTACCCATCAGGGACTGAAAGCTAGATGTAGCCGTCTTCACCACCGAACCGATCAGGGACCCGACCGTAGTAGAACTAACCCAAAATAGAAGACAAAAATAGGTCCCCCAAATTACCAGGCCGGTAATAGCTCCCAATAGAGCACTATTAAGGAGGCTGAGCTTAACGGCTAGCAGACAGGCGAAAAACAGAGCCAGGCTTACTGTAATGATGGTCCAAAGGCCTACAGCCGTGGTGATGGGGGGGCTACTACTGCTGCCGCTAGAGCGTTTACTGGAGTTGCCGTTGCCGAGGGCAGAAATACCAACAGCCATCGACAGATTAGTTAGCAGCAGCTGAAAACCAAATGCCAGCACTAGCCCTGACACTAGGGCAATAAAAAACTGCGGTCCTGAAAAGATCAGAGCAGCATCCTCTGGCGTTGCTATCTGTGGCGCTGGCGCTACGGGTGCCACTGGTACCTGTACCAGGTGCAGCCAGCCCGTACTCTGTTCCTGTATCCCGCTCAACCATCCAATCATTTTGGGTCATTCCTTTGCTCTGCTCTTTAATCAGACCCGTTTTTCCCACGGCTGACATCTGGCAGGTGGGGTATTTCATTGGGTAGAGAGAGAAATAAATGCCAGTTAGCTGTCGGATCCGTTTCCGGCCCAGGGTCGGCGCAGGTGCGGGGGCAGGTGAGAGCAGTCGTTGAGCTGGCGCACAAAGGGGCCATAGTCCATCAGCTCGACTAGGGAAAGGGCGGTAACGGGCATGGCCAGGCGATCGCGATAGCGACCGACGTCAATGCCCAACAGGGTACACAGCATAATCCGCAGAGTGGCTTTGTGGGACACCACCAGCACATTGCCGTCGGGATAGGTTTCCTCAATTTCGGCCAGTACGTTGGAGCTGCGGCGGGCGACCTGAATCCCTTTTTCGCCTGCGGTGGGGGTATTCCAGGCGGGGTCAGCCAGCCAGCGAATGTAGTCGTCGTGGAAGGTGGTATTGACGGTTGCGGGGGCCATGCCCTCCCATCGGCCAAAGGACAGCTCGCGCAGGTTGCCCCGGTGCTGCACGGCCAGACCGGTAATCTGACACAGGGGCTGTACGGTGGCCACCGCATGGCTGAGGGGGCTACAGAAAATGGCCTTCCAGTCGAGGTGGTGGTAGGCCTTGGCAAAATAGTCAGCCATCTGCTGGCCCTGCGCCGTTAGCGGCACTCCGTTTTGGCTACAGTAGCGGCCCGTGCGGCAGTACTCAGTTTCGGCGTTACGGAGCAGATAAAGCCTCAGGGGCATGGGGTGCTTTTCCTCAGGTGCAGGGGAGCGATCGCAGCTGGTCGCTCAGGTGCGAGCGATCGGCAATGGTGTGAAACAGGGGGCCTCGCTGGCCCAGTTCAACCACGCTGACGGCGGCCACGGGCATATCCAGGCGATCGCGGTAGCGGCCCACATCAATGCCTAGCAGCGTGCACAGCATAATGCGAATGGTGGCTTTGTGAGACACCATCAAAATGTGACCGCTGGTGTGAGTGCGCTCGATTTCGTCAAGTACCTGCGCTGACCTCCGCGCAATATCCACAGCTCGCTCGCCCCCCACCGGCGCGTACCAGGCCGGGTCTGTCAGCCAGGCGACATACTCGTCGTGGTGGTCGCGATCGACCGCTGTTGGGTGCATGCCTTCCCAGCGGCCATACATTACCTCACGCAGCCCATCGCGCAGCTGCATCTCGAGGCCGACCGACTCACACAGCGGGCGAGCCGTTTCTACCGCTCGCCGCAGGGGGCTCACATAAGCGGCTGTCCAGGGCAGGTGAGCATAGGTCGTGGCAAACTCCTGGGCCATCAACACCCCCTCTGGGGTCAGGCCAGGGTCGTTTTCGGGCATACCGCAGTAGCCACCTGTCAGGCTGTAGGCCGTCTGGCCGTGGCGCAAAAAGTAGAGAAATACTCCCATCGGTACCTGACGGTAATGAATGACAGGGCAGCGACTCCCTAGGGCTGCTCCACGACTGTTTCTGCTAGAGCAGGAGACCCTCAGCCAGGGCTTCACCCCTAATCTAACCTACGCCCCAGACAACCCCCAACAGGGCAAAGTTGTATGTAACCTGCTTAAGATTTAAGACGGTTGCCCATCCTTCTGAGGGCATGTCCATCAATTCTGGCTAAAAATTGTTCACTATCAGCGGTGCCACGCCCGACCCAAACGACAGGCTAGGGGCTGTAACCGTTGATTCTTGGGACTTCAAAGGCTAATTGATGATAGCCCCGAGAACAATCAAGCTCCATTCCAGCTAGGGCTGGCCTCAGCTATCTCATTGAGGTAACCCAAAACGCCTCTAATCCAAATCCCGGCGTCCCTCCAGGGCTCGAGCCAGGGTCACCTCATCGGCATATTCTAAATCGCCCCCCATGGGTAGACCAAACGCAATGCGGGTCACCCGAGTAAAAGGCTTGAGCAGCTGCCCGACGTAAAGAGTGGTGGTATCGCCCTCAATGCTGGGGCTAATGGCCATAATCACCTCCTGGGTACCCTCTTTGTTCACCCGATGCACCAGTGGGCCAACATTGAGTTGCTCAGGGCCGACGCCATCCATCGGCGAAATCAGACCGCCCAGGACGTGGTAGCGGCCGCGATACTCACGGGTTTTTTCGATGGCGATCACATCGCGCGAGTCGGCTACCACGCAGAGGGTGTTGGGGTCGCGGCTGGGGGCTCGGCAGATGTCGCACACTGGGTCAGCGGAAAGATGAAAACACACCGAGCACTGCCCCACTTGGGCTTTGGCCTCAAGCAGCGCCTGGGCCAGGGCCTGGACTTCGCTCTGGGGGCGTTTGAGAATGTGCAGCGCCAGACGCTGGGCTGACTTGGGGCCAACCCCCGGCAGCCGCTGAAATTCTTCGATGAGTCGCGCCAGAGGACGAGTGTAGATAGGGTCAGGCTCCTTGCGTTGCTACGGGAATATCGATAAAAATCACTATCTAAATTGTACGTGTAAGGCTGGGCGGGTAAGGTGGGCCTATGACAGATTTAAGCGGCATGTGGCTGGGCACCTACTGGCAGCGGGAGTCTCCGACCCGCTTCGAGGCCACCCTGGTGCAGGGGGGCAATACGCTGAGCGGTAGTGTTTTGGATGATGGCTACCTGGGTGAGGCCCAGCTCAGCGGTACAGTTTCGGGTCGCCAGGTGCGGTTTGTGAAGCGCTACCTGACCTCAAACCAGACCACGATTGACTACACGGCCACCGTTTCAGAGGATGGCAACCATATGGCTGGGCAGTGGAGCATTGCGGGCTTCGATGCTGGCCCTTGGGAAGCTCACCGCAGCGAAGATGACTTAACCTCGAGTTGGCAGACGCTGCTAGAGCAGACTTTCGAGCGAAATCTGGCGACAACGGCCCGTTAAAGCGCAAAAGCTGTGATTTTGTGCCTTGGCTAGCATTTTCCTGTGAGTGAAGCGATTACATTCCTGAACACTGGGCTGCCCTGGAGCAGCGGTCGTTCTATGCGGTGGAAGGGTATGAACGCTTGGGGGTTGCAGGTGCTTAAGCCGATTGTCATGGTCAGCATTTTGGCGGCTAATGTAGTGCTGCCTAAGTTTCCAGTGGCTGCCCCAGAGCGGGGGCACAACCCCAAAGCCGTCGTACCTCACGTAGAAACCCTGGTCGAGCTTTACCACCTGCGCGATCGCCTGGATGGTGAACTCCATCAGTCGGCGGCGGTGATGGTGGCCACGCGCTCAGGGGTCGGCATCGCCCCAGCCGCTACCCTAGACCAGCTGTGGGCTATCGATCGCCGTCTGCAGCAGGAGGAGAGCGCTCGTCGCCTGTGGCATCGGGCCGAGAAAGCGGCCACCGCCGCGATCGCATTGGGCGACCCGGCGACGTTGCCCAAAGATGCCTTGGCGGCTGCTTACACCCATTGGGACACAGCCATCGCTGCCCTGGGCCAAATTTCGCCTGGGCTGCTGGCAACCCAGGCCGCCGCCCGCAGGCGTCAGTATGAGCAGCAGCGGGCGATCGCGGCTTACCACTACGACACCGCTCGGTCTGAGTTTTTGGTGCCCATCGTCGAGCAGACCGGTATGGCCGCGCGGGTGCGGCTGACGGTGTGCAACCTTAAGCGCGAGTGTCGCCGCTGGCAGGGCAACCAGCCCCCCGCCAGCCCGGCCAGCTTGATCAAAGTTCCCATCGCGATCGCCCTGATGAGCCACCTTGACCGGGCTGAGATTGACCCCAGTGAGCCCCTCTGGGTAGACC
>JBARVK010000265.1:0-7408 GCA_049646225.1 Nodosilinea sp. | reverse complement strand
GAACCAGGCGGCGGTTTACACCGACCCCTACCGTCACATCACCCGCCATGGGGACGATTTGGAGCAGGTGGTGATCGATGCGATCGCGACGGCCCAATCCTCCATTGATATTGCTGTACACGAGTTTTCGCTGCCGGGGATTGCCCATGCCCTCAGCCAGCAAAAGGCGGCGGGGGTAGCGGTGCGGGTGGTGGTCGAAGATACCTACAGCCAGCCAATGGCAAAGCGGGCCAACCCGGCGGCCTTGGCCCAGTTCGATGAGCATGCGGCGGCCAAAGCCAGCGACCTATACACCTTTATCGACGTCAACCAGGACGGGGTGCTGAGTGAGGCTGAACTGCGCGATCGCGACGCCCTGACCATTCTCGCCGAGGCCAACATTCCGCTGATCGACGACACTGCCGACGGCAGCAAGGGCAGTGGTCTAATGCACCACAAATTCATGGTGATTGATGGCCGCACCGTTGTTACCGGCTCGGCCAACTGGACTCTGAGCTGCACCCACGGTGACTTTAGCGACCCCGACAGCCGGGGCAATGCCAACAGCATCTTGGTGATTGACAGTACTCCGCTGGCCCAGCGGTTCAAAACCGAGTTTAACTATCTGTGGGGCGATGGCCCCGGTGCCCAAGCCGATAGCCTATTTGGCCTGCAAAAACCCTATCGCCCCTCGGTATTAGTCTCTACCCCCGGCTCGGTGCTGGAGGTGCAGTTTTCGCCGACCTCAGAGACGAAGCCCTGGGCGCAGAGCGTCAATGGGCTAATTGCCAAGACCCTGGGCCAGGCTACCCGGAGCGTGCACCTGGCGCTGTTTGTGTTTTCTGAACAGGGAATTAGCAACCAGCTGCAGCCTGTGGCTAACCGGGGAGTGCCCATTAAAGCGCTGATCGACCCCAGTTTCGCCTACCGAAACTACAGCGAAGGGCTCGATATGCTGGGCGTGACGCTACCCGACCATAACTGCAAACGCGACAACAGCGTGCCCTGGGCTCAACCCATTACCACGGTAGGGGTGCCGGTGCTGCCCCCGGGCGACAAGCTGCACCACAAGTTTGCGGTGCTGGATCAGTCCACTGTGCTGATGGGTTCTCAAAACTGGAGTCAGGCGGCCAACACTACCAACGACGAAAACCTGCTGGTGATTCGCAATGCCACCGTGGCGGCCCACTTCGAGCGCGAATTTCAGCGGTTGTACGAGGGCGCTAGCTTGGGCATGACGCCGCAGCTGGAGAGCGCGATCGCTCAGCAAAAGCAGCAGTGCGGTCTGTAGGGCCACACTCGATCGCTGTGGCCAGGCAGTATGTTTCAGCCCTCTAGCACAATGTCTTGACAAAGTGGCCCTGAGGACTATCTAGGGGATAGGTATTTAGGGTGGGCGGAAAACGGGCTTACCGATACAGTTCTGCTGCATTTTTGCCGTACAGATACAAAAAACAAAACTGTATTGGTATCAATTCACCATGACTGCCTCTGTTCCGATCGCTAGAGATTGATGAGAATAGAACTATCGAATCCCGCGATCAGCGTTTCTCCCCAGGGCTTTCTGACTCGATAGAGAACGATCGCCATCACAGTCATATTCACCCCCACGGCTAGCCGTTAAGCCTGGGGGTGGCTGGAGTGCGCGATTCGCGACGCGTTCGGGAACCGACTCGAAACGAGTCTCTGCTCCGGAATCGCCAGGTAAAATCCCGTTTCATCACACCCAACATTCTTATCAAGGAGACATCATGCTTCGCACCCCTCATTCTATGGATGGCATCGCTCGAACGTCTTACGGATTGAGCGATCGCCTGCGTCGGCTGGTGACTCAGTTTGTGCGCTTTAGCCACTTCTACGGCCGCTACCAATCGCTGCCCCCGGCGGAACGGCGGCGGTTTGTCATCGATCGGCAAAAGTAAGCCCGATAAGCTAACCCCTGGTTGGCGCAACGGTGGTTTGCTGGCTGCATTTGGGGATGGTGGGCAGGGCTACATTTGGGGCAAGTCGATATCGCCCAGCTCGGCCTGCAGGGCGGCGATCGCATCGTATTCCCGCTCAAACACGACGGTCAGGTGCTCGAACACCGGCAGTACCTTTTGGTACACCGTCACGTGCTCGGGGATGGGCTGATGACGATAGGTTTCGCCAATCATCGTGGTCACCGCATCCAGCGACGGCACCCGACCCAAAGCGTAGAGGCCCAGCACGGCGGCCCCCAGGCAGGAGCTTTCGTAATGTTCTGGAATGGTCACTTCGCGGTTGAAGATGTCGGCCATCATCTGCCGCCACAGAGGCGATTCGGCAAAGCCACCCGTAGCCTGAATCAGCTTGGCGGGGCCAGCAAAATCTTCCAACGCCTTGAGCACCAGGTAGAGGTTGTAGACAATGCCCTCCAGCACCGCCCGCACCAGGTGCGACTTGGTGTGTTTAACGCTGAGGCCAAACACCGAAGCCCGCGCGTTGGCGTTCCACAGGGGCGATCGCTCGCCCATCAGGTAGGGGTGAAACAGCAGCCCCTCCGAACCAGGGGGCACGGCTGCCGCCATCCGGGTCAGCAGGCCGTAGACGTTTTGGCCCAGGCGTTTGGCGGTGGCGACCTCAGCATCGGCGAGCTGGTCACGCACCCAGCGCAGGGCAATGCCGCCATTGTTCACCGCGCCGCCAATCACCCAGTGCTGCTCGGTCAGGGGGTAGCAAAACAAGCGCTCCTGGGGATCGGTGATGGGGCGATCGACCACCGCCCGCACCGCGCCGCTGGTGCCTACAGTGACGGCCACCAGTCCTGGGGAAATGGCCCCCACGCCTAGGTTAGAGAGCACCCCATCGCTGGCGCCAATGATCAGCGGCGTGTCGCTCCGCAGCCCCATCGCCTCGGCCATGGCAGGCTGCAGGCCCCGGAGCACGGCGGTAGTCGGCACCAGCTCGGATAGAGAACTGGGGCTGACCCCAGCGATCGCCAGGGCGTCCGCATCCCAGTCCAGGGTCTCCAGATTCAGCAGCCCCATGGCCGTAGCAATGGAGTGGTCAACGACGTAGCGGCCCAGCAGCCGATACAACACATACTCTTTAATCGAAATGAACCGCACCGCCTGCTGAAACAAGTCGGGCTGCTCGTGGCGCAGCCAGGCCAGCTTGACCAGGGGCGACATCGGGTGAATGGGGGTGCCCGTGCGCCGATAGACCTCATGGCCATTCATGTCGGTTTTGATGCGCTTCTCCCACCCGGCGCTGCGGTTGTCGGCCCAGGTGATGCTGCGGGTCAGGGGAACACCGTCGGCATCGACCAAAATCAGGCTGTGCATGGCCGAGCTAAAGCAAAGACCCAAAATCTGGGATGGGTCGAGCACATAGGCTTCTAAGAGCCCCTGCACCGTTTTGAGCACGGCGGCAAAGATCTCGTCTGGGTCTTGCTCGGCGGTAGCGACATCGGGGGTGTAGAGCGGATAGGTGACCAGGGCTTTGCCCACCACCTTGCCGGTTTCAGTGAAGAGCACCGACTTGGTACTGGTGGTGCCAATATCGACCCCGATGATGTAGTTTTCGGTGACCATAGTGAATTAAGGGGCGACAGCGCTACAGAAACAGACTCACGATCAGCATAACGATTAGGCCCACCACCCCAATGATGGTCTCCATCACGGTCCACGACTGAAGGGTTTGCTTCTCGGTCATGCCCAAGAATTTGCCCACCAGCCAAAAGCCCGAGTCGTTGACGTGGGAGAGTACCGTCGCACCCGATGCGATCGCAATCACAATGGCCCCCACCATTGGGGCAGAGTAGTCGGCGATTTCGACCGCTGGGGCGACCAGCCCCGCCGCCGTAACCATCGACACCGTGGCCGACCCCTGGCTCACCCGCACGACCACGGCAATCAAAAAGGCCAGTAAAAGAATCGGCAGATTGGAGGCGGCCATGGTGGTGGCCAGCGCTTCCCCCACCCCCGTGGCAATCAGGGTGCGGCCAAACACGCCACCGGCCCCGGTCACCAGAATGATCAGCCCGATCGGCTCGAAGGATTTGGTGGCAATGCGCTGAATGTCGTTGCGAGTGTAGCCGCGCAGGGTGCCCAAAAAGTAGAACGACAGCAGGGTCACAATCGTCAGGGCCGTAAAGGGGTGGCCAATAAACGCCATCCAATTGCGTACCGGGTTGTCTTCAGGCAGGGTTACCCCCAGCACGGTGTTGAGCAAAATCAGCACCAGGGGAATCGCTACCAGCGTCATCACCATGCCAAAGCTGGGCAGCTCTTTGAGCGGGGTGCCCTGGGGCGGTGGGGCGGCTTCTTCCATTTCGGCGGGCACATTGAGGTGAATTTTGCTGGCAATCTTTTTGCCGAAGTACACGCCGCCAATGGCCATTGCCGGCAGGCCCGCCAGTAGACCCATCAAAATTACCCAGCCCAGGTCGGCCCCAATTAGCGAGGCCACCGCCACCGGCCCCGGCGTCGGCGGAATGAACGAGTGCCCCACCGCAATACCCGCCACCAGGGGAATGGCGTAGTACAGCAGCGATCGCCCCGTCCGCCGACCCAGGCTGTACACCAGCGGAATCGACAGAATCAGCGCCACGTCAAAAAAGACCGGAATGGCAATTACTAGTCCGGCCAGACCTAAGGCCCACTGGGCGTTGTCTTGGCCAAACTTTTTCACCAGGGAGTTGGCAATCTGCTCGGCCCCGCCCGAAACCTGCAGAATCTCGCCAAACATGGCCCCCAGGGCAATCACAATGGCGATATAGCCCAGGGTATTGCCCATCCCCTCCTGAATGACACCAGCGATCTCTGCTGGAGGAATGCCGCCAACAATGGCGACAAAAAAGCTGACCAGCAGCAGGGCCAAAAAGGCCTGCAGCCGCAGCACAATCACTAAAAACAGCAGCAGGGCAATGCCCAGAACCGCAATAAACAACAGCGAAAAGGTAGACATTTTCTAGAATCCTGTGTATTTGAGGCCAGGCTTTTCCGAACCAGAAAAACAAACTCTCAAACCTGCCATCAAGCGGAACAAAAAGCGTGAAGCGCAGAAAAGCCATCAGCCAAAAGGCAGATATACGGGCTGCTATCTCCTACTGGTGGGGCCTTAGCCGTTGTCGAACCTGGCGCTAGGCTAAAGCAGCGCGGGTGCGATCGCAGGAATAGAGGCGATATTGCTGAGCTAGATGATGAGCAGATTGACCCAACGTAAAGCGAGAGAAATCTATCAGCCAGCTCCCTCTTAGGAAGCGATAACAGCGCAGACGACAACAAATTTTGCCGACAACTATCATGTTAAAAATAAAGCAGTAATCAGCAGAAACTTGGTTCATAAAAATAAACTGCATTACGAAATATGGGTGCAGTATTAAGCGACTTTCTAAATGCTGCACCCGTATCTATTCCTCAAGTCGGATGACTTTTTTACCGCTGAGGGCGATCGCGCATCGCTTTGTGAATCGTCTTCCACCGGCGCTTGCTGTTGAGGCTAGCGCGGGTATTCTGGCGCTGCTCAATCCACTGCTGCTCGCGCTGGAGCTTGTGATAGCTGTGCAGGCGATCGCGCTCCAGATCCCCTGCTGCGATCGCGGCCTCGACCGCGCAGCCCGGCTCCCCCTGGTGCCGACAGTCGCGAAACCGGCAGTCAGCCGCCAGTGCCTCAATATCGGCAAAGGTGGCCTCTAGCCCGTCGCTGGTGGTCCACAGCTGCAGCTCGCGCATGCCTGGCGTGTCGATCAGCAGCGCCCCCGAGGGCAGAGGCAATAGGTGCCGCCCGGTGGTGGTGTGCCGCCCCCGGCTGTCGTCGGCCCGCACGGCCTGGGTGACCTGGTGCTGAACGCCGAGAAAGTGGTTGGCCAGCGTTGACTTCCCCACCCCCGACGAGCCAATCAGCGCCACGGTTTGCCCTGCCCCCAGGTAGGGGTCGAGCTGCTCCAGGCCATCCCCAGTGGCGGCACTGACGGCGTAGATCGGTACGGCGATTGCCACCTCCTCCACCGCCTGGATGCAGCTGGCCAAATCCTTGCAGGTATCGGCCTTATTCAGCACGATCACCGGGTTAGCACCGCTTTCCCACGCCGCCACCAGGTAGCGCTCAATGCGGCGCAGGTTAAAGTCGCCATCGAGCCCCGTGACCAAAAACACGGTGTCGACATTGGCCGCCACCACCTGGCCCTCGGTTTTGCCGCCCGCCGCTTTGCGCACAAACTCGCTCTGGCGGGGCAGCACCGCCTGAATAATGGCCGGGTCATCACCCGGCTGCCGCTGAATAACCACCCAGTCGCCCACGGCAGGGAAAGCCTGCTCGCCCCCGGCCTGGTGGCGAAACTGCCCAGTGACCACCGCCGAGATCTCTCCCGTCGGGGTCAGCAGTTGATACGCGCCGCGATGCTCCAGGGCCACTCGGCCCGACTCAAAGCCTGCCTCTGCCCAAGGGGCAAACGCCTGCTCGCGGGTGGCATGCCACCCGCCTACTTCAGTTAAATTCAATGCTCTTTCCTCAAATGAAGCCTACGTAGGGCAAGGCTTCAATCGGGCCGTCAAACAGGGTGACGCCTAGCCTTGCCGGAGAATAGTTACGTTGCCTTCTGATACCGACTCAGCCATAGGTCACCTCCCTGGCACTCATTCGTACAGCCTTCAACCCAGCTTGGGCGGGCTTGTCCCCAAGCATAGATTCACAATCGGGGTACTGCCTACTGCTTTGCAGCAAATCTACAAAATCTAGGTTGCTAGCTCAAACCTTCTGCCAATGGGGAACCCTAACCCCCAGAACAGGTTCTGATGTAGACCAGCGATTGTTTAAGGACTAGCGATGATCAACATGACTGCGGCGGCCCTCTTGGCTCTAGGCATAACCCTCGATTCTCTAGGGGAAAACCATGCACTGCTGGCGGCCATAGGCATTGTGTTTGCCATGGCGTTCTTTTTGCTGATGTATCTGCAATATCCGGTCTTATTTATCGGTTCTGCTCGCTATCCCCTAGCTAGAACGTGCTTTCCGTTTGTTCGCTGGTCTATTTTTGGCATTTACTTGGCCGACCTGTCGATAACGCTGATGCGCTTCTATGGCGGCCCCGAACAAAGCGTTTCGATCCACGCCTACAGCATTTGGGCTGGCGTTTACCTGGTGGTCTACAGCCTGGCCATTCTCACCGGGCCGCCTAAATCGCGACGACGCAGACTGTCTCTCAACCGCTTCGGTCGCCATCGCTGGGCCGGGAGATTAGTCCCCGTTCCGATCTCGTAGGGTTCATTACTGTCCTAAAGTCCTCGTACTGCTCCCTGTCTCAGCCTCTGGGCCACCACGCACCGCACACGGTATCGCCGTGAAGTGTCAAGGCTAGAAAGTAGGGCGTTGTAGGGCGCATTAGCGCCGCAATGCACCGCAGGAAAACCAGTGATCTGCCAAGCCTCATACTGTAGGTTGGGTGGCGCGCTAGCAGAACCCAACA
>JBARVK010000264.1:0-6121 GCA_049646225.1 Nodosilinea sp. | reverse complement strand
GGTGAAAGTCTTGGAGAAACTTAGCGGTGCCCCCGATCAGCACAATTTTGTCTTGGAAGTAGCGCCCGTTTTTGAGATGGTTTGCCCAAAGGTCGGGATCTAGCACATACCAAAAAGGCCTGGTGCTGAAGCTGCGAGTCGGGCCGTAAAAGTTGAGAAAGTCACCTCGGTAGGGAAGATAATCTACATCAGCGGCATCGAGGGTGGCCTCAGCAAAAGATCGGGTATCATCGACGTTGCTTTCCAAGGTGCTGGCGGCATCGATTTCGGCCAGACTGAAGCCTAACCCATTGAGATAGGCACGCCCATGGCGGTGAATGCGACCATCGGGTTCGATCGGAAAGTTAATGTTGCCAGTATGCACAGCCGTATTGGCCAGTTTAGGCAGGGGTTGAGTAGGGCGAACTAAGGCCCCCTGACGCAGTTGGGCATCATCGACGGCGGTGGCCAGCACCACGCGATCGCCGTAGCGCTTTAGCACATCGACCAGGGCCTGATCGTCGGCAGGGCCATAGCTACTATCCGCAAACATGAGGATGTCGAGCACCACGGCCTTGGCTCCTGCATCCAGCAAGCGATCAGTAGCGATCGCGTAGGCCTGACGCTGCCACGGACTGCCCGCAATAGGAGCCAGATAACTGTATTTTTCGGGATCGGTGCGGTAGTATTCGGCCTGGCTAAACGATTCGTCATCCATCGCCAAAATGACGATGTCATTGGGCGCAACAATCGGCCCGCGAATTTCGAAAAAGAGGGTTTGCAGCTGTCGCTCCAGCAGTTGCGTCGGCACTGAGTCGGTAGCGACGTGGGTAGCGACAAAGCTCAGCCACAGCCCCGCCAGCGAGAGCTTGACCCAGTCTCGCTTAATTTGCCGCTGCACCCAGCCTTTCACCCGATAGCGAGTGGAGAGGGTAGCAGTCTTAGTCTTAGAAGACGTTTTTGGAGACAAACTCATGGGCAGAACGCGGCGCGCGGGGCACCCCCTAGCTTAATCACCAAACCACCCTAGCAGGGGACGAGTTTACGGAGCCTTCGGGCCTAGATGCGATCGCTCCTGGCATCAATCTAGGCCGGCAGACTCGCCAGGTGGGTCACACCATCAGGGTAGAAAGTTACGGCCCGATCGTTCGTGCCATGGCCAAGGCCTTGTCAATCTGCAGCACCCAGTTTTCATAGCCTTTCACCAGCATAGGCCAACCCCCAGGGATTGCCAAAAATCTGAACTAAACGGTTTGGTAAAAATGGTGAATCCGTCGTTAAAATGCAGGTATAGCGCTATACACTACTGCTTAAATTCCTGAAATGTGCGCCAGGATGGGCGCTCGTTCGCATTGCATTAGGTAGAGGAGAGCGCCCCAGGCTACTGTGGGGCTAGGAGCCAAGTGCTATACATCAGTCAACTAGGTTAGGAAGGTGCTAACGCGTGGTTCAAGGTCCGTCTGTGCTCAATGACAAAGCCGTGCAAATTTTGCAGGGAGCGATGCAAGAGTTTCTGCAAAATGGCTATGCCGGCACCAGCATGGACAAAGTAGCCTCGACTGCCGGGGTTTCTAAACCTACGGTCTACAATTATTTCAAAGATAAAGAGGGGCTGTTTCGAGCGCTGATTCAGTACGTGGCTGAGTCGCGCTGCCAGCAGGTGATGGGGGACGGTAACTTAGATGGCCGCCCTGAGGTAGTGATTCGGCGGTTGGTGACCAGCGCCATTGAGAGCGAGCGACACGACCTGGATTACCAAAACTTTGTGCGCCTGGTGGCAGGCGAGTCGGGGCGGTTTCCGCAGCTGGCCCAGGCGTTTGTGGAATACCTGACCAAGCCCGCCGCCGATCAGCTGACCGCCTACCTCAAAGGCCGCCCCGAACTCGACTTGCCCGATCCGGAGGCGACGGCGCGGGTGATTTTGGGAGCCACGGTATTTTTTATCCTGACCCAGTGCGTTATGCACGGCGAGCACATCATGCCGATGGAGCCGCAGCGGCTGGTCGATAGTCTGGTGGATCTGGTGATGCGATCGCAGGTTGATTAGTACTCTGAGGTAGACGTGTAGGGACTATTGCTGCAAGCAGTGGAGCTGAGGAGCCAAACAGATTGCGTAACTTTTGATTTGGAAGACTATCCTCTATTCCCCATGACGTTGCTCAGGCTAGATACAACTATAGTCACGTAGGTTGGGACAGTACGCTCAGGCCGTCTTTCCCGCGCAGGCGGGAATCTACTCTGGAGAAACTGTTCCCAAATGGATTCCCGTTGCTACGGGAATGACGAACATCTACTACCTTGCGGGGAATGCCCTCATCATGATGGCTACGGCTATATGCTGCAAACCAAGCATTCAGGACGCTTGATTGCCCCATAGCTCCATCTGGTGGGCGGTGTCTACTCTACGGGATTTCAGGCAGCTCTAGTTCTTCACCGTCGGGGCCTTCGAGTACAAACCCGGCATCGCGAATCATGGCGTAGTCGGTCTGAGCGGCTTGGCCTGGGGTGGTGAGGTAGTCGCCGACAAAAATTGAGTTGGCGGCATACAGACCCAGCGGCTGTAGCTGCCGCAGCTGCACCTCTCGCCCGCCCGCAATGCGGATCTCCTGGGCGGGCAGCAGCAGCCGGTACAGACACAAAATGCGTAGACACTGGCGGGGGTTGAGATCCTGCCGCCCCTCCAGCGGCGTGCCCGGAATGGGAATCAAAAAGTTTAGCGGCACACTAGTAACCTCTAACCGCCGCAGGGCTAAGGCCATATCGATAATGTCGTCGGGGGCTTCGCCCAGGCCAAAGATGCCGCCCGAGCAAGTGGTCATGCCCGCTGACTGCACTGCTTCAATGGTGGCAACGCGATCGCCAAAGGTGTGGGTGGTGCAGATCTCGCCGTAGTTGCTTTCGCCGGTGTTGAGGTTGTGGTTTACCCGGTCTACCCCCGCCGCCGCCAGCTGCTGGGTTTGGGCCTCATCGAGCAGGCCCAGGCAGGCGCAAATTTTCATTGGGTAGCGGGTTTTGACCTGGCGCACAGCATCGAGCACCTCGCCAAAGACGCGATCGGAGGGCGATCGCCCCGAAATCACCATACAAAACGTGCCCGCCTTCAGGCTATTGGCCCGCTCGGCGGCGGCCAGAATTTTCTCCTGGGCCATGAAGGGATATTTTTCAATCTCGGCGCTCGATATTTTCGACTGCGAGCAGTAGTGGCAGTCTTCGGGGCACAGCCCGCTCTGAGCATTGAGCAAAAAGTGCAGCCGCACCCGGTTGCCCCAGTAGTGCCGCCGCACCCGGTAGGCCGCCGCCAGCTGATCGAGCAGCTCGGTATCGGGGGCTGCCAGCACGGCATGGGCCTGCGATCGACTGAGCACCTCTCCCGCTAACGCCTGATCTGCCAGAGCGTGCCAATCGACGCGGGAGGTAGCAACAGAAGTGGCAGTCATAGCGGTGAGGTCGGTAGGTTCAGTGGTGGTCAAGGTTTCTATTGTCTCAGATTAGCTCCCTCTGGAAGCTTGATCGGCGTGACTCAATCCTCTAGCACACGCACATCGACGGTGCTGGTGTTGAAATTGTAGAGGTCACCATCGAGTTCAATCTGAGTGCCCACTTTGACCTTGCTGTTGCCAAATACCGGCCCAGTGCTGGTAATTTGAGCATCGTCCTCAAGGGTAATCAGCATATCGAGGGTGTAGTTCAGCTCTGGGCGCGGGTCGGGCAGTGCGATTACGGTGCCATCGGGCTGGGGCACGACTGTACTGCGAGGTAGAAGGCGCGCATCCTTGATTTTGACCTGACCGTAGGTCTGGTTACGAATAATGATGTTGGTCGTTTCTGAAGTTTTGATCGTCTCAAACAGACGCTCCGGGTCAGAGGAGGTCAGCCCCCGCACCATGACGTCTACTTCCACCGGTTTGGTGGTCGACCCAACCTGAGCTACCGACCCCGACGTACCGGGGTAAAGGAAAATACCAAACAGCACCATGAGGATGATCAGCGCCGCCGCCACATCTAAGATGCTGACTTTGCCAAACAGGCGACCTTTAGCGTCAAGTAGGGTCATAGCTGAGATGCCCTCAACAGAGGGAAGGAGTGAGTGTATTTAAAACAGCAGAATGGTCGATACCATTGAAGCACAGGCAGGCTCCTTTGCGGCATCTGTCCCCGGCCTGCCCCAGGCTTGGGTAGGGCATCTGTCTTGAGCTGCTCCTTTGCAAAAGGGCCAAATTTATTATTGGCCACTAGTTGTAGCCGCTAAAGACTAGCCGGGGCAAGATGAGAATAGTCATGACCCTCAGCAGCACATGAGGCGCTTCTATGCTTTCTCCTCTCACCTATCTAAACAAGAATTCGTTTCTGCGCCGTGGTTTGTACGGCTTGATGGCAACCCTGATGGCTATCACCATTGGGTTGGCCACGCCTACTCCCTCCCAGGCAGGGCTGTTTGACCTAATTTTTCAGGGCATTCGCTATGTCCAGCTGGGCAATATGTCGGAGCAGGATGAAGTGAATCTAGGTACTCAGATTGACCGTCAGCTCAAGGCTCAGGGTGTGCGGGTTTACAACCGCAACTCAGGCGTTAACGCCTACATTAATGACATTGGTCAGCGGCTAGCGGCCAGCAGCGATCGCCCCAACCTACCCTACACCTTTCAAATCGTCAACGACGACAGCGTCAATGCCTTTGCCACCACTGGTGGTTTTGTCTACATACACACGGGGCTGATTAAGGAGGCGACTAACGAGGCCGAGCTGGCGGGGGTCATGGCCCACGAAATTGGCCACATTACCGGGCGGCACGCCATCAACCAAATGCGGCAGCAGGCGCTGGCCAGCGGTGTGGCGGGTGCCCTTGAGGTGCGGCAAGACGCCCTGGTGAATATCGGTGTGCAACTGGCTCTACAGCTGCCCAACAGCCGCGAGGCCGAGTACGACGCCGATCGCCGTGGATTTAACAACATGGGCCGAGCAGGCTACGACACGCGCGGTTTTATTAGCTTTATGCAAAAGCTAGAAGGCGGGTCTTCAGCCGAATTTCTCAGCACTCACCCCAACCCCGGCAATCGGGTGAGCAATCTGCAAAGCATGAACAGTGCAGGCACTTACCCCAACAATGGTGTCGGTACCGACGCCACTGCCTACAGAAACCGAATTAGGGGACTGTAGATTCGCTACAGAGCCGTTAACGACTGCTGACGGCAGACCCTGAGCCCCCAAAACCCCAGTTCTGGATCAATGCTGATCCGCTGGGCCAGGGCCGGGGTCTGTTTTTTAATGGCCTCACCAATAGCCACGCTGTCGCCCCCGGTCAGCACGATCAACCCACCGGGCCAGGTGGCTTCCCAGGCGGCGATAAAATCGCGAATGCCAGCGAGCTGACTGTGCAAAATGCCGCTCGCGATCGCCCCAGCGGTGTCGGTGGCCCAGCGCTGGGGCCAGGGGTTTAGGTCTAGTTCGAGGTTTGGCAGCTGATCGGTGTGGGCGTGGAGGGCGCGAAACTGCGATCGCAGACCCGGCAAAATTGCGCCGCCAATCAGGCGCTGATCCACACCAGCGGTAAACGTGAGCGCCGTGCCGCAGTCAATGACCAGTACCGGCCAGCCCCAGCGATCGCCAGCCCCCACCAGAGCCAGGGCGCGATCGACCCCCAGCGTGGGGTAGGTATTGTGCAGCGGCACCTGAGGGAGGGTGACGCAACGCAGCGTCGGATAGCTGGCTAGCCATGCTACGGGAGCCTCAACCACTGAAGCCATCCATAGCTCAGGAGGATCTTGCCAAGTCGCGGCCCGATCAATTAAAGCAGGCGGCAGGGCGACCAGAGGATCGATCTGCCGCCAGGCGGCAGGGGCAAAGTGGCACCGCTGTAGCGTTTGAACCTGAGCCTCAGAGAGGTGAGCCGTGTGCCAGCTCCCCAGCCAGCGTTCGCCCCAAGGGGCGGGTTCTGAACCATCGCCTTCAAAGGCACCCCAGTGCCAGCGACTGTTACCAATAATCAACGCTAGCCACAGCACTTGAACACCCAACCCTGGTTGACTGACAAAACTAATCGGCGACATAGCAGTACGTGTGTATTTTGAACTCTACACGGTACGTGCGTTGGTCATGCTGTTTCCGTGACGCCATGGCGGGTTCGGGATCGCGGTTATGGATG
>JBARVK010000263.1:0-10898 GCA_049646225.1 Nodosilinea sp. | reverse complement strand
AATTTGACGCGCAGAGCACTGAAGCCTATAGATTCAGATGAAACGTCTGAGCGAGATCACATGTAAAACGTACGCTACTGCAGCACTGACTCTAGCTGGTGCTGCTCCCAGAGGTCGCGGTAGAGGCCGGGCCGTTCTACCAGATCGCAGTGGCGGCCCTGCTGCACAATGCGGCCCTGGTCCATAACAAAAATGCGATCGGCGGTGGCGGCAGCCGACATCTGGTGAGAGATAAACAGCACGGTCTTTTGCTGGGTGCCCTCCGACAGGGCGTTGAGAATGGCCGTGGCAGTGTTGTTGTCCACGCTGGAGAGGGCGTCGTCGAGTACCAGAATGGGGGCATCGACCACCAGGGCGCGGGCTAGGGCGGTGCGCTGCCGCTGCCCCCCCGAGAGGGTAATGCCGCGCTCGCCCACAATGGTGCTGTACTGCTGGGGAAAGTTCTGGATTTCTTCGTCCATCTGGGCCTGTTTGGCGGCGTACTGCACCTCGGGAAACTCGGTGTGGGGTTCGCCGTAGCGGATATTGTTTTGAATGCTGGTGCTGAAGAGAAAACTGTCCTGGGGCACGTAGGCGATCGCCCGCCGCAAATCCGCCAGGGGCAGCTCGGTGACATCGTAGCCGTCCAGGTAGAGCTGGCCGGGGCCAATGTCGAGCAGGCGCGGCAGGGCGTTGGCCAGGGTCGACTTACCCGAGCCAATCGGGCCCACAATGGCAATCCGCTCGCCGGGGATAATCTTAAAGCTGACCGCATCGAGGGCCGGGGTTTTGCTGTCGGGATAGGCGTAGCTGAGCTGACGGGCCTCTAGGGTGCCCTGCACCTGCTCTAGCGGCAGGGGAATGGCGCTGGGGGCGGTCTGCACATCGGGCTGGGCGTCGAGAATGTCTTCCACCCGCTGGATGCTGACCTCGCCGCGCTGGTAGGCGGTGATGGTAAACCCCAGCAGCGCCGTGGGGAACACCAGCCGCTCGACGTAGAGCAGCAGCGCCACAAAGTCGCCCACGGTGAGTGCGCCGCTGGCGATCGCCCCCGCCCCGGTGGCCAAAATCACCAGCAGGCTAATGCTGGCCAAGCCCCCCAGCAGCGGGAACAGGGTGTTTCGGGTGCGGGCCAGGGTCAGGTTGGCATCGAGCAGGCGGGTATTGAGGCGGCTGAAGGCGCGCCGCTCGTTGTCTTCCTGGGCGTAGATTTTAATCAGCGAAATGCCGCTCATGTCTTCCTGGATCATATCGCTGAGGTCAGAGATGCGCTCCTGGACCTCAAGCTGCTGCGATCGCAGGCGATGGCTAAAGCTCTGCACCAGCACCAGCATCAGCGGGTACACCAGTAGCGACACCAGGGTCAGCCGCACGTTGATCGAGAGCATGACCGGCACGGTCAGGGCGTAGGCAAACAGGGTATTGGCCAAACTCAAAATGGCAAACCCCAGCAGGCGGCGAATATTGTCGACATCGCTGGTGGCGCGGCTGATCAGCTCGCCGGCGGTGTTGCGGCCAAAGTAGGCCGGCTCCATGCGCAGCAGGTGCTGAAAGATGCGCTGCTTGAGGTCAAACTCGACCTGACGCCCCACCCCAAACAGGGTAATTCGCGACACCATGCGAATGCCCCACATCACCGAGGCCAACACCAACACCATCAGGGCGTAGTACATCACCCGATTGAAGCTAAACGTGACCTGCAGTTCGTCAATGCCGTTGCGAATCAGCAGCGGTATTCTGACCCCCACCAGGTTGACGACAAACAGCGCCCCCACGCCCAGGGCAGCTTTCTGCCAGTGGGGGCGGAGGTAGGTGCTCAGTTTTTGTAGCTGCGATCGCGCCATAGTATCTGCCCTAATTGCCCCCTTATCCTAGACGACTTTGGGGGGTGCCATGGCGGCCCAGGCGGGGGCACTCTACCCACCTATGGCAAGGTCTCGACCACCTGCTCCCACTGCATACTGAAGGGCGGCAGCCAGCCCTGTAGATAGTAGTAGATAGACCCCAGTAATTCGCTCCAGTAGCGAGTGGTCAGCGCCAGCGCACTGACGTCAGGAACGAGATCGGCGAGACGGGCCAGGGTATCGCGATCGTTTAAGCCAATGTCGCTGTAGAGTTCAGTAGGAGCCGCCACCACCTGAAGACCGACCTTCTCAAAGGCCAGCGCGGCGCGGCGCATCATCAGAGCCGGGGCCACCAGCACCACCCGATTGGCATCACGGTTGTTGCGAGCGGTTTCAAACTGACCGTTCCGCACTGGCTCATCAAACAACCCCCGTTCACTCAAAAAATCTCGCTGGTCGAGTACCGCCGTACGAATGCTGGTACCCATACTCTCAATTCGAATGCTCTCAGTAGGCACGCCACGGCTGGTCAACTGCTGACGAATAGCCTGTTGGATCGCTGCTTGCTCGTCGGGGCTGCCGTAGCGTGGCCCCGCTGTGACAGTGACAAAAGGACGCGCCGCGCTAATGCGGTTGTATACGTTGGCGGCACTGTTAAGGCGGGCCACCAGCACTGGGTCTAGATCGTTGTCGGCATCAATGCGGCTATTGAGGGCATTGGTGAGGCGGTAGGCATCGGCGTTGTCGCCAATCACGACCAGCGATACAGCCCGGTCTACCGGCACCTGATCGATGGCAGGGCAAATGTCACTACAGAGTCGCTGCTGGCTGGCATAGGCCCGCTGCACCGCCTGTTCGGATTGATTAACCAGCGATCGCGCCACCAGGGGCAAACTGCTGATAATCAAGATCATTGCGGCCACGGTCACCATCCGCACGCTTTGCTTTTCAAAGTTAGCGCTGCGGGAGAACAGCAGCAGCATAATGACCGCACCCAACGGGGTGAGCGGAAACGCTAAAAACTGCCCAAACACCCCAATGGTGTTGTCTTCAGGAAATAAAAGCGACGCGGCAATTAGAACCAGAATGATGGCTCCACCAAACCAGGTCAGAAAGGCGACCGGGATAAACTTTCTCAAAATCCACCACAAAAAGTAGCCGATGCCAAGCCACAGCAGTAGGCGGGTCAGTAGGTTGAGAATATCCATGGGTGGGTCTGAACTGGGTTGAGCGGGGTTAAAGAGGGGTGACAGTGCGGCAGAAGCGGCGGGGGCATCAGCCCCGCAGGAACTCTCTGCAAAGCATACTTCAGTAACCAAAACTCGGTGTATTTGCGAGTCTAATCCGTTCCATTTTCCCTGGCAAAGCGTTAGGGGTCTGTGTCTCCCCCTGTCCCCAGCTTTAGGTAGTCGGAGTTTCGTTCTGTGTTAAAAGGAATGAGTAGCAATAATCCCCACCATGAGATCCCTGAATATTTCCTGGAAAGCGGCGTTGCCTCGGTTCGACGGCTGGACGATTGGCGTGGTGCTGATCGCCCTGGTCATGCTGCTGCCAGTAGCGATCATTCTCACCGGGTTGTTGACCAACAGTAGCGATGCCTGGGGGCACCTGGCGGCTACCGTGCTGCCAGAGTACATTCGCAACTCGCTGGTGCTAATGGTGGGGGTGGGGGTGGGGGTGCTGGCGATCGGGGTGAGCACCGCCTGGCTGGTGAGTACCTGCCAATTTTGGGGGCGGCGATCGTTTGAGTGGCTGCTGCTGCTGCCCCTGGCCGCTCCCGCGTACATTCTGGCCTATGTCTACACCGACACGCTGGAGTACTTTGGCCCGGTGCAGACAGCGCTGCGGGGGCTGTTTGGCTGGCAGCGGGCCACCGACTACTGGTTTCCCAATATTCGCTCCGTGGGCGGCGCGATTTTGCTCTTTAGCCTGACCCTGTACCCCTACGTGTACCTGCTGGTGCGGGTGGCGTTTTTAGAGCAGTCCACCGCTACCCTAGAGGCCAGCCGTTCCCTGGGCTGTGGCCCCTGGCGCAGCTTTCGCACGGTGGCGCTGCCCCTGGCTCGGCCCGCGATCGCCGTGGGCACCGCCCTAGCCCTGATGGAAACCCTGAACGACTTTGGCACCGTGGCTTACTTCAGCGTGCCCACCTTTACCACCGGCATCTACCGCACCTGGTTTGGCATGGGCGATCGCCCGGCGGCGGTGCAGCTGTCGGCGGTGCTGCTGCTGGTGATTTTTGCCCTAGTGTGGCTAGAGCAGCGATCGCGGCGACGGGCCCGCTACTACCAGGGCATGGGGCGATCGGTAGCACAGTCACGCTATCGTCTGGGAGGGCTGCGGGCGGTGGGAGCCTGGCTGGTCTGTGCCGCGCCGGTACTGCTGGGTCTGGTCATTCCCACCGGCCTGCTGCTGGCCATGACCCTCCGTAACGCCGAGGCCACCCTCGATATCGATTTTGTGGTGCTCAGCTTTCACAGTCTGGTGCTGGCGGCGCTGGCGGCGCTGCTGGCGGTGGTGCTGGCGCTAGTCATGGCCTACGGGCTGCGGCTCAACCACACCCCGGCTTTAAAGCTGGCGGTGCAGGGGGCCAACCTGGGCTACGCCGTCCCCGGCGCGGTGATTGCCGTGGGTACCCTGATTCCGCTGGCGGGGTTCGACAATGCGATCGACGCCTGGATGCGGCAGACCTTTGGTGTTTCCACCGGGCTGCTGCTCAGCGGCACTATTATTGCGCTGCTGTTTGCCTACCTGGTGCGGTTTTTGGCGGTCAGCTTTGGGGCGGTGGAGGCGGGCCTGAGCAAAATCAGGCCCGCCCTCGATGACGCCGCCCGCAGCCTGGGCCAGAGCCCTAACCAAACTCTGTTCAACGTGCATCGCCCGCTGCTCGGCAGTAGCTTGCTCACCGCCATCATGCTGGTGTTTGTGGATGTGATGAAAGAGCTGCCCGCCACGCTGATCATTCGTCCGTTTAACTTCGACACTCTGGCGGTGCGAGTTTACCAGTACGCCGCCGACGAGCGCCTGATCGAGGCCTCAGCCCCGGCCCTGGCGATCATTCTGGTGGGTCTGCTGCCAGTACTGTGGCTGAGTCGGCAGATCGCCAGCGAGAAAACGTAGGCTGGGCCGGGAAAATGGCACGCCCTACGCCCTAGTTCGAATGCTGTCGGCCTGGGACAGCAGCGACTCGGCGAAGGAAAGCGACTGCTGGTGCGACTCACCTCCGGCTAGCTGGGCCAGCTCTTCGCGGCGATCGCTCTGCGACAGCGGCAGCACCCGCACCACCGTGCGCTCGGCCTCATCGGTCTTAGCTCCCTTCGCACCAGCCGCTTCCACCACCTGTTTACCGACTCGAAAGTGGGCATCGGCCAGGGCCGCCACCATGGGCTGGTGGGTCACACACAGCACCTGGTGCTGGCGACCGAGCTGGTAGAGTTTTTCCGCGATCGCCTGGGCCACCCGCCCCGATACCCCCACATCGATCTCGTCGAACACCAGCGTGCCCACCGGGTCTACCTGGGAGAAGCAGGCCTTGAGCGCTAGCAAAAAGCGGCTCATCTCGCCACCCGAGGCGGTTTCGGCCAGGGGCTGCAGGGGCTCGCCGGGGTTGGGGCTAAACAAAAACCGAATGCCGTCGGCCCCGGTGGCGGTGGGGGCCATGGGCTTGAGTTCGACCTCAAACTGCACCCGCTCCATGGCCAGGGGTTTGAGTTCGTTCACTAGGCGGGTTTCGAGCTGCTGGGCTACATCCTGGCGCAGGGCGGTGAGCTGGTCGCAAGTGTCCTCTAGGGCCGCGCGGGTCTTCTCGACAGCAGCTTCCAGGGCCTCGATCGACTGGCCTTCGCCAGAGAGCTCTGCCAGCGATCGCACCACCTCGTCCCGGTAGGCTACTAGCTCGGGCAGGGAGCGGCTAAAGCGACGGCACAGCCCCTTGAGCTGGCGCATGCGCTCTTCCACGTCCTCCAACCGCTGGGGGTCGGCCTCCACGCTGGCCCCGTAGGCGTTGATCGCCCGCCCCGCTTCTTCCACCTGGGTGAGGGCCTCGCTGACCATTGCCAAAATCGATGAAATGGCCGGGTCGTAGCGCTCCATGTCGATTAAAATTCCCTCAGCTTTGCCCAAGAGGTCGGCGCAGGCGCTATCCCCTGCCTCGCTCTCGTAGAGAATCTGGTAGGCCGCGTAGCTGTTTTGCTGCAAGTCAACGCTGTGGTTGAGGCGATCGTGCTCCTGGGCGAGCTTGTCGAGTTCGTCGGGGTCGTCGAGCTGGGCCTGCTCCAGGTCGTGGCGGTGCATTTGCAGCAGCTCTAGCTGGTCGCGGCGCTGCTGGTCGGCCTTGCGGCGGGCGTCGAGCTGGCGCTTGGCCTGGGTGGCGGCCTCGTAGGCGGCGGCGACCCGCTGACGCTGGGCCACCAGGGGGGCACCGCCAAAGCCGTCGAGCCACTCCCGCTGGCGATCGCCCGAGCCGAGCAGCACCGTTTGCCCCTGGGCGGTGATTTCGACCAGCTTTTGGCGCAGACCTTCGAGCTGGGGCCGGGTGGCGGGGCTGCCGTTGAGAAAGGAGCGGCTGCGGAGGGTCTTGCCGAGGGTGAGTTCGCGGCGCAGCACCAGGGCGCCATCGGTGGGGGGAAGGTCTTGCTCGGCCAGCCAGGTGTGGAGGTCGCTGGGTACGTCGAAGGTGGCTTCGACCAGGGCTTTTTGGCTGCCCGATCGCACCAGTCGCTGGTTGGCCTTACCGCCCAAAACGGCATCGATGGCGTCGAGAATGATCGATTTGCCCGCTCCGGTTTCGCCCGTGAGCACGTTGAGCCCGGCCTCAAGCCGCAGATCGAGCTGGTCGATCAGCGCAAAGTTCTCGATGTGCAGGGCGGTTAGCATTGGGGGCAATAGTCTAGTACCTACGTATTTTAATGGGAAGGCCCGTGGATACGCTGCTGAAATGCGTAAGTTTTAAAAGACCTGGTGAGTAGTTGGCGCAGGTACAGCAGCATTTGCTAGAGTTGCTGCTGCATCAGAAAACCGCTTGGCTTACCGTAAACGGACGGAGCCAAAGATCGTGCTATCAACAGCGGATTCAAAAAATATTTCCTCAGCCCTACGGCCAGCAGGCCTTTAAAGAGACGTTTCGGCTAGGGGACAACGGCCTATTTGCCTATTCCGCCCCCTACCGTTACCGACGGGCTGGAAAGATAGCTCAGTAAATTTACGCAGAGGTTGAGGGTGCGCCTTGGACGAGCGATCGCCTTTACGCCTGAGGCCAGCGCTCTAAAAGCTTGCCGACCAAGGCTGGAGCGTGGACAGCAAGACTAGGGCGCGATCGGCAGCCGCCCTACCCCTGGCCGCCCCATTCAACGGTCGCCCTGAGCGGCTCAGTATTCCCGCATAGGTAATTTCTGGGAAACTCCCTTAAAACCGCTGATGCAAAAAGTTCCGTAGCGCCACAGACTAGACATAGTCCCGAGAGTTGACGCCATGGCCATTGACCATTCTGCTGAAACCTTGTCTGCCAGCGATCGCCTGCTGCGGGGCATTGCGATCGCCACCAATCGCCTGATTACGGTCAAAGACCCCCAACAGGCGGTGCAGGCGGCCCTGGCGGCCCTGGGGCCGGCTACCGACGTCGATCGCATCTACATTTTTGAAAACCATCCCCACCCCGAGACCGGCACCGTAGCCAGCAGCCAGCGGTGGGAATGGGTAGCGGCGGGGGTGTCCCCTGAGATCGACAACCCAGAGCTGCAAAACCTGCCCTATCAAGAAATTTTGCCTCGCTGGTATGCCACCCTGGCCCTGGGCGAGCCGATTCTGGGTTTAGTCAAAGACTTTCCCCGCTCAGAACGGGACCTGCTCGACCCCCAGGGCATCCAGTCAATCATTGTGGTACCCATCTTCATTCGCGACGAGTTTTGGGGCTTTGCCGGGTTCGATGACTGTCACCAGCAGCGCCATTGGGATGACAGTACCCAGGCGGCCCTGATGGCGATCGCCGGCAGCATTGGCGGGGCGATTTCCCAGCGGCAGGCCGAGGCTGACCTCAAACAGCTCAACGAAACCCTGGAGCAGCGGGTGCAGGCGCGCACCGTCGAACTCCAGCAGGCCAAGGAAGCGGCGGAATCCGCCAACCGCTCCAAGAGTGACTTTTTGGCGGCCATGAGCCACGAACTGCGCACCCCCCTCAACGCCATTCTCGGCTTTACCCAGGTGCTGCTGCGGGATCTGAATCGGCCCCAGCCAGCCCTACCCCAATCTATGGTTATCCGCCAACGCAAGACCCTGGGCATCATTCACCGCAGTGGAGAACACCTGCTGTCGCTGATCAACGACGTGCTCGACATGGCCAAGATTGAGGCCGGGCGGCTCACCCTCCAGTCCGATGAATTTGATCTGCGGGCCATGCTGAAGGCCCTGGTAGAGCTGCTGCAAGAGCGGGCCCACAGCCAGGGCATTGAGCTGCATTATGACTGTGCCCCGTCCGTGCCCCAGGGCATCTGCACCGATGAGCGTAAACTGCGCCAGGTGCTGATCAACCTGATCAGCAACGGAATTAAATTTACTGAAGCCGGGGCCGTTACCCTCAGGGTGCAGGCGAAACCCCGCCCCGGCGAGGGCGACGAGTCGAGCTACGATCTGGACTTTGAGGTGAGCGATACCGGCGTTGGCATCGCCGCCGATGAATTAGACCATCTCTTCGATCCCTTCGTGCAGACTCGATCGGGGCAGCGCAGCCAGGAGGGCACCGGCCTGGGGCTGCCCATCAGTCGGCAGTTTGTCGAGCTAATGGGCGGACACCTCACCGCCGAGAGTACCCTGGGCATTGGTAGTTGTTTCCGCTTTACAATCCCGATGACGGCGGCGGCGATCGCCCCCGTGCCTGCACCCCAGACTACCCGTCAGGTCGCAGGCCTAGCCCCCGGTCAGCCCCAGTACCGCATCTTGGTGGTAGATGACCGGCCAGAAAATCGCCAGCTGTTGATCCAGTTTTTGCAGCCCCTCGGGTTCGAGGTCTACACGGCGGTCAATGGCCAGGAGGCCGTGGAGCAGTGGCGGCAGCACCAGCCCCAGCTGATCTGGATGGATATTCGCATGCCGGTAATGAACGGCTACGAGGCCACCCGCATCATCAAGGGGGACCCCACCGACCCTGCCACGATCGTCATTGCCCTCACCGCCAGCGTGTTTGAAGAAGAACGCTTCAGTATTTTGCAGGCGGGATGCGATGACTTTGTGCGGAAGCCGATTTCTGAAACTCAGCTGCTCGATCAGCTCTCTCAGCATTTGGGGGTCCGGTATGTGTATGCCGATCAGCCCGCCGAGGTGGCCGCCGAGGTGGCCGCCGAGCCCTCCCCCGTCACCCCTGAGGTGCTCTTGGCCCAGCTGGCGGCCCAGCCTCAGGGGTGGGTGGCCCAGCTACAGCTGGCGGCCCAGGACGCCGATGACGATCGCATTGGGCAGCTGATTAAGCAGATTCCCCCGGCCCAAACGTCCCTGGCCCAGACCCTAGCGACCCTGGTGCACGACGTCCAGCTAGATGACATCGTGAGACTGACTACGATGGTGTTGCAGCCAGAGGACATCAAAGAACCCAGCGACGCGATCGCCCAGGCGTTGCCCCCCCGGCCCATCCCGGAGGGAGTCCGTCACCATGAGCGATGACCTGCCCCCCGGCCCCGGAGCGCGATCGTCCCCTCCCCTGCAAAGGAGACATTCTCGTCGTCGACGATCGCCCCGATAACCTGCACCTCCTCGCCACCCTGCTGACGGAGCCATCTCCCACGAATATCGCATCCCCATAGCCATCATGAGCATCACAACCGTGATTGACGATGTCCTCCAGAAACTGGCTGCGCAGGGGGCCAATACCGCAGGAGTGCAGGTGACTGTCGCGGCGGCGTGCGATCGGCAGTGGCTCAGGCTGATTTGGGCAGAGACGCAGCCTGGGGAGAGGCCCCGCCTAGAGATCGGCCCAGGGTTTTAAGCACATCCAGAAAGGCGTAGATGGCGGGCGTGTGGAGACCTTTATCTACCACGGCAGCCCCGATAGTCTGCACCAGGGGTACGGGCAAATCAAACACCTGCACCCCTGGGGGAATAGGCTCTGCGGCCAGGCGGGGCAGAATGGTTGCCCCCACCCCCTGAGCCACCAGGTTGACAATGGTGGTGTCGGTTTCGACTTCAGAAATGATGTTGAGCTGGTAACCGTGGGCCTGAAAATGGTCGTAGACATCGCGCATCATGATGCGATCGGCGGGGGGCATAATCAACGGGTGCTGGGCGACCTCGGCCCAGGTAATCTGTGGCCCAGCGGCCTCAAAGCCGGGTGGAAACAGGGCCACATAGGCATTGTCGAGCACCTCCCAGGTATCGAGGTCGTCTGCGGCAGGCAGCTGGGTAAAGCCAATATCGGCCCGGCCCTCGTGCAGGGCTTTTTCGACCTGGAGGTAGTTGTCGTGCTCACTGAGGTTGACGGCGATATTGGGGTGGCGCTGCTTAAACTGGGCGATCGCATCGGGCAGCAGGTGAATGGCAATGCTGCGAAAGGAAGCGATCCGGACCTGTCCCCCCCGGAGCCCCCGAGCGAGGTCCGCCTCTTTGGCGATCGCCTCGGCCTGCTGCAAAATAATGCGGGCATGGCTGACAATGCGATCGCCCACCGGGGTCAGTCGCGCCCCGTGCCGCCCCCGCGAAAACAGCATCACCCCCAGATGATCTTCCAGGGCTGAGATGCTGTGGCTGACCGCCGACTGCGACATATCGAGGTTAAGGGCGGCCTCGCTAAAGGTTTCCTGCTCAGCCACAGCCACCAAAATACGTAGCTGAGACAGTTTCATCTGATTTTGGTGGTTATCTCGCATGCTTGTCCGTAGCTCGCGACCGATATGCTGTATACAGCTTTTACGAGCCTACAGCAGGTTGAGGGTAAAAACCGCTCACGAGCGACATCAGCTGAGTTCTTTGACATCCTCACCATCCAATCGCTAGGCGATATGGGTGGTGATTCCCTGGGTCGCCCCAAAGATTTCCTGCTTCAAAGCCAGTTGGCTAGGCTGAGTTACCCCAACCCCCGCCACCTCGACTCCA
>JBARVK010000262.1:0-2388 GCA_049646225.1 Nodosilinea sp. | reverse complement strand
GTCTAAGGGGCCTTAATGATCTAAAACAGATCGCCTTCGTCATCGCTGAGGCCACCGTAGGGGGACGGGGGGCGATCGCTGCTCCAGGCCCACCAGGGGGTATCACACTCGCCGCAGTGGTAAAGCTCCTGCCACTTGCGCCGGTGATCGATGCCAAAGACCGGCGATCGGCGGTTGATCCAGACGGCTTTGGCCTGGCGGCTTTCGGCTCCGCACCGGGGGCAGCAGAACTGGGTAGCATGGGTGGCCGACTGAGCCCAATCGGGCGGAAAAGGGGAAAAAGCTTCCATGGCGCAGGGCGGTGGGTCAGTTCCATTATGGGCCAGGGGCGCGGTTAGAGGCTGGAGGTAGCGAAGTTTTAAAGCCGCTTTTGGGTGGAGAACTCATATCGGCTTCGGTTCGAGCAGCCCCAAATCTGTCTACCCCCATTGGTTAAGTTCTAGAACGGCATGCTTCGCGAGGGGCGTTCTTCGGCATAATCGGTGGCAGCCCCATACAGTTAGGTCGATAGGAGCATAGGCACGCGATGGCACTGCGATTCATTTCACTGCTGGGTATCTTTGGCCTTTGCTTTATCGCCTGGCTGGGGTCAGAAGACCGCAGACGGGTGCCGTGGAAGGTGATTTTCTGGGGCATTGGCATTCAGCTGGTGGTGGGGCTGCTGGTGTTTCTGGTGCCCTTTACCCGCGAGATCGTGGTCTGGCTTAGCGCGCTGCTCAACGCCCTGATCGATGCCTCGGATGCGGGGGCGCGCTTTTTGTTTGGTCCCATTTTTGTACCCGACTTTAACCAGTCGGTGGGGCCCGCCGGGGCCGGTCGCTGGATTGCCCGCGCCCTGACACCACCCTTTACCGCCGTACCGGGCGATCGCCTCGGGGCCGACAACCTCAACCTGGGCTATATCTTTGCCTTTCGCTCACTGCCCCAGGTGGTGTTCTTTGCCTCTATTTTTGCGCTGCTGTACAACCTGGGGGTGGTGCAGCCGGTGGTGCGGGTGTTTGCCCGCTTCTTTCGCTGGGCGATGACGATTAGCGGGGCCGAGGCGCTGGCGGGGGCAGCGAATATTTTTGTCGGTATTGAGTCGGCGATCGCGATCAAGCCCTTTCTCGAACGCATGACCCGCAGCGAGCTGTGCGCCATTTTGGCCTCCTGCTTTGGCTCGATCGCCTCTACCGTGCTGGGGCTCTACGCGGGCTATCTGCGGCCCATTTTCCCCTCCATTGCGGGACACCTGATGTCGGCCTCGGTGCTGACCATTCCGGCCTGTTTTGTGCTGGCCAAGATTTTGGTGCCCGAAACCGAAACCCCCGAGACCCTGGGCAAGGTACCGGCCCTGGCCCTGGCCGAGGAAGAGCGCCAGAGCCCTATGGACAGCCTGATTTTGGGTGCCCTCGACGGCGTCAAGATGGCGGTGGGCATCGTGGCTGCCCTGATTGCCATCCTGGGCTTGATTGCCCTGCTCAACTTGGTGTTTGCCCAGCTGGCCCTGCTCGCTACCAGCGAGGTGGCCCCCCTGCGGGCCGTCGGTCAGGTGTTTAGCGTCATTACCCTGCAAAATATTATGGGGGCGCTGTTTTTACCCCTCACCTTTTTGACTGGCGTGTCGCTGGACTGGCCAGAGCTATGGCTGTCGTCGCAGCTGATTGGCCGTCGGTTTTTGGAGACGGCGATTCCGCCCTATATTGGCTTGGCCAACGCGGCTGCCGCAGGAACCCTTAGCGATCGCGCCCTGGTGATCGTCAGCTACGCCCTGTGCGGCTTTGCCCACCTGCCCTCAGTCGGCATCTTCGTCGGCGGCCTCACGGGCATTGTGCCATCTCGCCGCAAAGACATCAGCGACGTAGCCTGGAAAGCCCTTTGGGCTGGCACCCTCGCCACCCTGATGACCGGCTGCATAGCGGGCATTTTTTTCTACGAAGGGGCGGCGGTGCTGGGCCGCTAACAGACGTTGCCCCCTGGCTGACCATTAACAGTAGGCTAGGATCGTCGATCTAACCTTTGAGCCTCCCGCCAGTGGCTCCCGGCCTGCGGCTGTGCTACACCAAAGGGGCCAACCCGACCCTGCTGCCCATGCAAAGCCCACCGCTCTGGGGCTTGACCAGCTACCAGCTCAAGCTTTTAGCGGCGATCACCATGCTGGTAGACCATATCGGCGTGGTGTTTTTCCCCGATGATGTGAGGTTTCGCCTTGTCGGGCGGATCAGCTTTCCGCTGTTTATCTGGCTGCTGGTGCAGGGGGAAGCCCATACCCGCGATCTAGGCCGCTATGCTATCCGACTGGCCATCCTGGGCCTGGTATCTCAACCGATCTACCAGCTGTTTTTTGATATCAATCGGCTTAACATCTTGTTTGAGCTGCTGGTCGGGCTGGGGTGCCTGCGCCTAGAC
>JBARVK010000261.1:0-2246 GCA_049646225.1 Nodosilinea sp. | reverse complement strand
ATCTGACACGGTTTAACGTAAAGGGTAGGTCGCAGCGGCCTACCCTTTTTTTGCCATCACATCTGCTCTGCCAACAATCAGAACTGGTTGCGCTGGGGGACAACGGGAGAGCGGTCAATTTGGGGCTGGGGGTTACCGCTGGCGTCTAAATAACCCAAGTCTTTAAGAAAAGCATGCAGAGCCGTCGGAAAATCGGCGTATTCCTCAACGACATCGCCGTTGTCGTTGTAGATCTGGAGGCCCCAGTCGTCGGTGCGATTGTAGTGGGCCAGCATATATTGCCAGGCGTCTCGGTACTGCCCCAGCCGAATGCTTTGGGCTACGTAGCCCGCTAGCACACCGTTGTTATCGCCGCGATTGGCAAACTCTGGGTCTTCGATGGTGAAGCGCATACCCGCCGCCATGTCTTCTAGGTAGTTGGTGAACTCGGTCGTGGTGTCGCGGTACTCGCCATTGTCGTAGGTGAGAATAACGCTGGGCGGGTACGATCCGGCGTAGGAGCTAAAGCTGTAAAAAAAGGCGTTGTCGAGGGTGACAAACTCCATCAGCCCATCGCTGTTGAGGTCGATGAACTCGCCGCCGCCGCCGTCGAGGTAGCCAAAGTAGATGGGGGTAAACTGCTCGTCTTGCCAGCTGTAGGTGGTATAAGCCAAGCAGCAGTGGGCGCCACCGGTGAAGGTTTGGACGACAACTTCGGGCATGCCGTTACTATCGAGATCCATGAGCTCAATGCCCGCAAACATAGCGGCGGTGGTGGTGGCGGTTAGCTTGAGTTCGTCGTTGTAGAAGAGTTGATAGCTCAGATTATCGCCGATGTCTTCAGCCTCGTAGTCAATGGGCGCGTAGCTGGCGACTACGCGAATGGGGCCCTGCTCGATCGCTCGATCGGTGAGCGATTCGGTCTCGTAGTCAATCTCAATGCGAGGGTTCTCGGCCAGGGCGGGCAGTCCTATGGTGAGCAGGCTGCCGATTAACAGACTTCCTAGGATAGCTTTCATCAACGATTTAGGGGTCTCAAGGACACTTTTGGATCAATACAATACGTTTTACATGGTTTACTCAGCTTGCCCCGGTAGGTTCTGCCGCTACCACCGTCGCCAGTGACGTTTACCCACCACAAAAATGCCCAGCAGTACCCCCACCACCAGCGGGTAAGACATGGCGACCAGCGCTGCCGGAATCGGCAAAAGATCTTTCACAAACAGCACCAGGGCAATGCAGGGCACCAGCGCCCACAGCACCCCGGTGTCGATATAGACCTGGCGGGTAAACCAGCGCTCTAAAACCGTCAGGGCTAAGGCTCCGATCGCAAACCCGGTCACTATAGGCAGCACCATAAACAGCAGCTGCATCAGCGGCATCAGGCCGCTGCCCACGTTGGCCAGCAGCAGGGGTAGCCCCTGGGCCAGCAGCAGATCGGCCAGGGTGGCGATCGCCACCGCCGCCATCGCCACCTGAAGTAAGATGACCCAGGGCAAAGATTTCAGCCGCCAAAAGGGGTTGCGCATAGTCTGGAGCTAGAATGTTACGCCCATTATTGCGTTGAAATCTGAATTTGGTACGGTGCCGGAGCAACTTGGGCGTTCCCAGGGCGGCGGCTGAGAAGTAGCCGTGATTGCTGTGATAAGTAAATCGTTGCAGTGCCAGAGCCTTAGATATGGGATAACAATAGATGCGGGGGCAAACCACTGTTTGCCCCAAGCTGTCCCACTGTTTGGTTGCCCCATGGAAAAGCTGCTGCAAGGTCTGCGTGAGTTTCAGGAAAACTATATTCCCGGACGCGAGAAACTCATTCAGCAGTTGGCCAAGGGACAACATCCGCGGGTGTTGTTTATCGGCTGCTCTGACTCGCGGGTAGACCCCACCATCATTACCCAGGCCGAAATTGGCGACCTGTTTATTATTCGCAACGCAGGCAACATCATTCCTCCCTACGAGGCAACCAACGGCGGTGAAGGAGCCACCATTGAGTACGCCATGGAGGCCCTGGATATTCGTCAAGTGATCGTCTGCGGACATACCCAGTGCGGGGCCATGAAGGGATTGCTGCAAATTGGCGATCTAGAAGAAAAAATGCCTCTGGTCTACCACTGGCTGCACCACACCGAGGCCACCCGCAAGCTGGTCGAAGACCACTACAGCCACCTCGAGAAAAAAGAAAAGCTTAACCTGCTGGTGGCTCAAAACGTACTGACCCAGATCGACAATTTGCAAACCTATCCTTCGGTGCGATCGAAGTTGCATAC
>JBARVK010000260.1:0-1822 GCA_049646225.1 Nodosilinea sp. | reverse complement strand
CTCTCGGCCAGTACAACGCCATTCCAGGTTGCTTTTGCCATGGGATAGTCTCCAGATCTGCATCTCAGACTATAGCGAATCTGGGATAGGCGGCGCGGGTGGAGATCCCCCCTGCCCCTTAGTAAGGGGGGTAAGTGACGAGTCTTTCACAGCGAGAAACTGGGGGGATCAGGTTTCGCCTAAGGAGCATTCCACCAAGACCGAGAAACGCTATCAGGACTCGGCCTATTTTTTTCAGCTATGCTCGATCAGTCTCTCACCCCCATACTCTCGGCGTTGCAGGCCAGTAGTCGGCGGCCCCACGCGGCGTTTTACGCGCCGGGGCACAAGCGGGGGCAGGGGGCATCGCCCCGCCTGAGGGAACTGCTGGGGGATGCTGCACTGGCGACGGATCTGCCAGAGCTGCCGGAGCTGGATAATTTGTTTGCCCCTGAGGGGGTGATTTTAGAAGCTCAGGCACTCGCTGCTGAGGCGTTTGGCGCAGAGCAGACCTACTTTCTCGCCAACGGCTCGACCTGCGGCATTGAGGCGGCTATTCTCGCCACCGTTGGCCCCGGCGACAAAATTATCGTGCCGCGCAACGCTCACCGTTCGGTGGTGGCGGGGCTGGTGCTGGCGGGGGCGATGCCGGTTTTCGTGGCCCCAGATTACAGCCCAGAGCTGGGCCTGGTACTGGGGGTGAAGGCGGAAACGATCGCCGCTGCCCTGGGCCAACACCCCGACACCCGCGCGGTGCTGCTGGTGTCGCCGACGTACCACGGGCTTTGTTCAGATATTGGGGCGATCGCGGCCCTCACCCACCACCACGGTATTCCCCTGCTCATCGACGAAGCCCACGGCCCCCACTTTGCTTTTCACCCCGAGCTGCCGACTCCGGCGCTGGCGCTGGGGGCCGACCTGGTGGTGCAGTCGACCCACAAGGTATTGGGGGCACTGAGTCAGGCGGCGATGCTGCACACCCGGGGCAACCGCATCGACCGATCGCGGCTGCAGGCGGCTCTCCAGCTCACCCAGTCCACCAGCCCCAACGCCCTGCTGCTGGCGTCCCTCGATGCGGCCCGTCACCAGATGGCGATCGAGGGCAGGGCGCTTTTGGCGGATACATTAACCTTGGCGCAGCATATGCGAAGGGAGCTGGCACAGATTCCCGGTCTAGGGGTGATCGACCAATCGGCAGTAACAGCATTCTCCAGCGTTGGCGATCTCGACCTGACTCGGCTGACGGTGGATGTGTCGGGCTTGGGTCTGACAGGGCTAGAGGCCGATGACCTGCTCCACACCGAGCTGGGCGTCACCGCCGAACTGCCAGAGCTGCGGCACCTCACGTTTATTGTCAGCCTGGGCAACACCCCAGCCGATGGGCAGCGGTGCGTGGCGGGGTTTAAAGCGTTGGCGGCTAGGGCAGGGGATCGCCCTGCCAGCATCAGCAGCGTTCACAGGGCCCCCGACCAAGGCTTCTCGCTGCCAGCGGTGTCGCCCCGGGAGGCATTTTTTGCGGCCACCGAAATGGTGTCGGCTCAGGCGGCGATCGGTCGCCTCAGCGCCGAGACGATCTCGGCCTATCCCCCCGGCATCCCCGCTGTGGTGGCAGGGGAGGTAATTACGGAGGATGCGATCGCTCACCTGGCAGCCGTTAAAGCCCAGGGTGGCTATGTCACAGGCAGCACCGACGGGTTAGAAACGTTCCGAGTTTTGGCCTAACAGTCACCATAGTCTGCCTTTAGACGGGCCTATTCTAGCCGGGTTAGACCTATGCTTAACCTGATTTCGGGATAAGGAAATTCTCTGCAAAAGCAGGCCTGCCGTCCCCTCCTGGGAGGGG
>JBARVK010000259.1:0-5800 GCA_049646225.1 Nodosilinea sp. | reverse complement strand
GCGCTCAGACGCAAAGGACTACCGGCTCCTCCAGTGCCCATGCCGCTACCTCAGGCCGCTTGAGCAAGGTTGCCCAGACGGGGGGAGTGAACCTTTACATAAGCGCTCGCCTCCGGTAGAGGGCATGTTTGGATAGCGCCCACCTCAAGCCCCAATCTTTGAACCAATGTGACTGGTGCGGATGGACTGAACGGGCTGAATGACAGGGCGAGTAGACGGCGACATTAGTGTGGCGACGATTGCCTATGGCGAGGGAGCAGGGGAGCTAGGGAGCAAGCGAGCCGGAGACGTCATGCCGTTGGCCGAAAGGGGTAAGCTGGTCTGGCCCCGTTTATCCACCCGTCCGGTCGGCAAGCCCGGCTGAGCCAATCTGATGACGTATCTTAAGCTGTTGCTCACCATGCTGCTGTGGGGCGGCACCTTTATTGCGGGGCGGCTGGTGGTGCAGGATATGGGAGCCTTTGCGGCGGCCTTTTGTCGGTTCGCGATCGCAACTCTGGCCCTATTGATGCTCACCTATGCCCTGGAGGGCACCCTACCTCGACTGCCCCGGCGGCTGTGGCCAGCGATCGCGCTGCTGGGGCTAACGGGCATTTTTGCCTACAACGCGTTTTTCTTCTCGGGGCTAAAGACTGTGGAAGCGGGGCGGGCGGCGCTGATTATTGCCCTCAACCCGGTGGCGATCGCCCTGGGGGCCGCCGTCTTTTTTAAAGACCCACTCAGCCGCACTAAACTCCTGGGCATTGGCCTCTCGCTGCTGGGGGCGGCGGTGGTGATTAGCGATGGCGCTCCGATGCAGCTCCTGCGGGGCGATGTCGGCCTGGGCGAGCTGTATATGCTGGGCTGCGTGATCAGCTGGATGAGCTACACCCTGTTGGGTAAGGCCGCGATGGCAGAGCTTTCCCCCTTTGCAGCCACCACCTATGCCTGCGGAACCGGGGCGCTGCTGCTGCTGGGGCCAGCAATCAGCGATGGGCTGGGGGGCGCGATCGCCGATGCCACTCCCACTACCTGGGCTAGTTTGGTTTACCTAGGGGTACTGGGGTCGGCGGTGGGGTTCAGCTGCTACTACGATGGGCTAAAAAAGCTAGGGGCGGCGCGAGCGGGGGTGTTTATTAACCTGGTGCCTGTGTTTGCGATCGCCCTGGTGGCCCTATTTTTACACGAAACCCCGACCTCATCGCTGCTGCTGGGCGGCAGCCTGGTGATTGCGGGTGTGGTGTTAACCAATCGCTAGTACCTGAGGCGGACGTTTAGGTACTAATCCTGCAAGCTAAGGGGCAGGGGAGCGAGAGAGCCAAGGAAGAGTTCGGATCAGACCGATTTTGTACAATCCCCGGCCTCCTCGCGGATGAGGATTGGGCTACAGACAATGCTGAACTTGGTAGCATGAAGCGGAAACAATGTGCCCCAGGAGGTAGCCGTGGACATCGACAGAGCAATGATCAGCCCGGGCAGCGTGTTTGCCACGCCAGCGGAGGTGTGCAACAGTCCAGAACTGACCCCCGAGCAAAAGATCGAAATCCTGCGGCGCTGGGAGTATGACGCTCGAGAGCTCCAGGTTGCTACCGAAGAGAATATGGCCGGCGACGCCGATATTTCTTTAGAGGATGTCCTAGCGGCATTGCACCAGTTAGGGGTCACTGGGGGGCAGTCACCCCCAATCAAGCAGTAGGGCAGGGCGACCCTGACCTCAACTTGGCCCCCGACTGCCCAGGCGAGGGCGCTTCGGCTTTGGGACCGGGGACTCTAAGCCAAGATAGCTAGACAGCCAAAATACGCACAGGTAAAAGGGTCCGGTATCGAGCAGCGCCGCGACTAGCTTAAACACGTAGCCATAGCCGATAAAGCGAATCAGCTGCGGCCATAGCTCTTGGCCGTCTTCAATCGGCAACGCTCCGGCCAAAAAGTGGGTAATCAGCACCACGGCGATCGTATCCACCAGCTGGCTAATCAGGGTAGAACCATTGTTGCGCAACCACAGGTGCTTACCGTTGGTCAACTCTTTCCAAAAGTGAAACAGGTAAACATCGACAAATTGGGCGACCATATAGGCCATCATAGAAGCCGCTACCGCTCCAAAGGTGAGATTGCGAATTTCAAAAAATACTGGCAGTCGACCAGCGGCGTCGCGGACAATCTCGCCTGTGGCCGGGTCAAGGGTTTCGAACCCCGGCAGCAACCCCCCCACCCAAACGATAAAGAGCACCCAAACGTTGAGCAACAGCCCCACCCACACGACCTGGTTAGCCCGCTGCTTGCCGTAGAGTTCCGAAATCAGGTCGGTGCAGAGAAAGGTGATGGGGTAGGGCAGCACGCCGACCGCCACCGTAACGGCAAAATCACCCCAGGTAAAGACGTTGACAAACCGGCTAATACTCAGAATGTTGAGCATGCCCAAGGTGCCAAGAAATAGCCCCGAAAGTACCAGAAATACAACTTCACGCCGATTTTGGAGATGTTCCGGTGCGGGCTCATAGGTCGCCGTAGGGGTCGAAGGCTCTACTTTCATTGGTGGAATGTCTCTCTACGGAAAGATTGACTAAACCACCCCAGCTTACCAATTGAACCTGTAGCTCAGCGGCAAGCCCCAGAAATTAGCCCAGTACTTCATCCACCTGCAGTCGACTGCCGTTGACAAAGTCGGCTCCGGTTTGGGCCTGTTTGCCGCTGGGTTTAACCTGGCGCAGCAGCAGCAGCCCGTCGCCTGTTTGAACTACAGGTCCCTGGCCCTTGAGCAACCCTACAATGGTGCCGGGCGGTGAGCTTTGCCGAGCGGCTTCGGCGGCCATGGTCTCTACGGCATCCCGCAGTGCTATGAGTTCTGAGGGCAGTTCGGCCCAGTGGGGTTCCCCCAGGGGCGCGGTAGATAGTACCTTGAGCGGCTGCGCTCGAAAGGAAGTGGTGCCGTTGGGGTAAAAGCCGCGCACCTGGTTATGAAGCTCAATCGCCCCCTTGACCCAGTCCAGTTCATAATCGTCTTTCTGGATCAGCGGTGCGTAGGTGGCGAGGGCGTCATCCTGGGGTTCTGGGCTAAGCGCACCAGCCTGCAAGCCGTGCAGGGTTTCAACTAGGAGTTCGGCGCACTGCTGAGATAGCGCGATCGCCACATCTGCGGCGGTATCGAGCAGGCTGATGGGCAGGTGCGACTTGAGCAGCATATCGCCGGTATCCATGCCCAGGTTCATCTGCATGGCGGTCATGCCAGTGACGCGATCGCCGTTGACGATACACCACTGAATGGGGGCAGCCCCCCGGTAGGCGGGCAGCAGCGACCCATGGCCGTTGATGCAGCCCAGCCGGGGCAGCTCCAAAATCCGCTGAGACAGCAGCTGCCCGTAAGCCACCACCACAAAGGCATCGGCCTGAATGGCCTCTAGGGTGGCGAGGGTAGCCTCGTCTTTTTTGATTCGGGTCGGCTGTAGAACCGGGCATCCCGCTGACAATGCGGCTTGCTTTACGGGTGAAGCATCGACTCGGTTGCCTCTGCCCCGGCGGCGATCGGGCTGGGTGACGACGGCGGCCACCTCAAAACCGGGCTCGGCCAGCAGCCGCTTCAGGCTGGGTACCGCAAACTGTGGCGTACCAAAAAACACGAGTCGCATAGGTTATCTACCGGATACATTATCTACCGGGAACAATACCAATTTCGACCCGCTGATTGCGCTGCTGGTCAGCGCCAGGGGCGATGACGAGGGGGCGGGTGCTACCGTAGCCCACCACGACCCAGCGGCTGCCGCTGCCCTCAAGCTGCGGGGCCAGGTATTGCTCCACCGCCAGCGACTGCTGGAGCGTTAGCTGACTGGCCGTGTCAGGGGCGGTGCTGTCGGCGTGGCTGCCCACTACCAGGGTGGCGACGCCGTAGCGGCGCAGGTCGGGCACGATGGTGTCGAGCAGCTGCTGTCCGGGGCCAGTCAGGGCACTGCGGCCCGGCTCAAACAGCAGGGCGCTGGGCAACACCACGCGATCGCGCACCAGGGGAAAGCGCGGCTCCTGGTAGGGCGTTAGGGCCACAGGCTCGGCGGCAGATGATGGCTCGGCAGCGGGCGACGGCGTTGCCGAGCCATCACCTGCCGAATTGTCAGCGTTGAATCGCTGGTCAAGGCGCTGAAAACGGTCTTCGATGCTGCCGCTAGAAGGCAGGTCTAGGTCGGTTTCCAGGGCTTTTAAGCGGGTGTTGAGTCTAGATATATCTTGGCTCAGGGTGTTGAGGTCTGTAGCGATGCGATCGCTCTCGCCCACGGGCGGCCTCTCGGTGGCAGTGGCGTTTGTCCCAGGAGAGTCTGGGGTCGCAGATGCTGGAGCTGGGGCCTCTTCAGGCGCTCGCGCCACGCCCCTATCACCTCGCCACCACTGGGGCAGCTGCTGCAGCTTGCGCAGGGTTTGGCTGCTGGAGCGCAGGGCCACCTCCGTCAGCGGCGGCTCTGCGCCCCGGGCCGGAAACGTCTGCGCCACCATCATGCCAACTATCCAGCCAAAGCTGACCCCAACCCCCAGCAAAATCAGGCGCACCACCAGGGTCCACAGGGCGTGCAGCCCCGACTTTCCCCTGCGCGGCTGGGGCGCTGAGGGGGCTACGGAAACCGGCCTTGCAGAAACCGGGTCAGTACCTCCCGCCGATGGAGGTTGCTTCGCTGTCGGGGGCGGCAGGTCGGGGGAGTCGGCCATGGCGTCGTGGGGCTAGATACATCGAGCTAGGGGCGCTGAGTCAAACCGGGCCTGGACCAGCCTTATCGGGGCCAGCCATCCCACGGGCTGACCTCTAGCACGCCGCCCTCAGTGAACACTACCTGAAAGTCGGCCTGATTGCGATCGCTTGCGGTAGCGCTGTCAGACATCACCACCAGATTGGGCAGCGGTGTCTCTGCGGCCAGCAGGCCAGCAGCGGCGTTGATTGGCTCATAGCCAACGACATCACCGGACTCAGCAAGGCGTACCCGAAACCGCAGGTCTTCGCTGGCTGACAGCGGCTCTAGCTCAGCCAAAAGGGTGTCGTAGAGGGTGCCATTGAGAGCACGAATGCGATCGCTATCGGTGATCTTATTCTCTAGCGTTGGTAGCTCCTCAGCCTCAGCCGTCGATGGGGGCGTGGCCTGGGTTGGCTTGACGACCACCTCACCAGCGGAAGTAAAGGTAGCGATAAACTGGGCCACCTGCTCGCGTACAGGCGCTGCCCCCTCTACCCGCTGGAAGGTGAGCTGAGGCAGGGGGGTGCTGTCTACTTCGTCTAGGGCCAGGTCGTTTTCGTACTTGTAGCCCAAAATATCGCCATCTTCTGAAACCACCATGCGATAGGCCAGATCGCCACTGGGGCGGGGAGCGTCTGCCCAGGCCTCCTGCAGGCGGCGGGTCACGTCTGACTGCAAGAGGGCAAGGGTGGCCGCATCGGTAATGGCTGGAGCCGTTTCTAACCCCTCTAAACTCTCAGCGGCTGAGGTCACAGCGGTCGATTCAGCCGACGAATCGTCTAGGTCAGAGGATGAGTCGCTAGCAGCGGGTGGGGGATCTGTCTGTAAAGAATCTGGGCTTGACTCCGCCGGAGTGGTGGACTCAGCCCCGGGTCGGGTTGGGTCAAACTCGGGCGGGGGCACAAAGAACAAAGCCAGCCCGGCAGCGGCCAGTACAGCAGCCCCCAACGCAGCAGGGGCGGCGCGCTGCGCCACAGGTTCGGTGGGCTGCACCAAACGCCGCGATACAGCTTGAAACTGGGCCGTCAGGTCAGGCAGGGTTTGGGTATCGGCCAGGAGCTGATCGACGGCTTCCATCAGGTCATAAAACTGCACGGTGGTGAGTTTTATAT
>JBARVK010000258.1:0-2359 GCA_049646225.1 Nodosilinea sp. | reverse complement strand
GCAGAAAGTCGTCAACATTTAAAGGCGATGGCATGGGCAGGATAAGCGAATTCAGGTTAAGCTTGGCTTTAGTGTAGCGGGTTGAGGCGGCAGCGGCGGCGGGGCCGGCACCACGATATAGCCCTCGGCGCGATCGCCCAATACCCAGTTTAGCTCTGTGCCCCAGGTCCACCAGTGGGCCGCTGTATAGGCGCAGGTAAGGGCGTCTAGCTGGTCTTCTACGGCCTTCATCGCCGCCCCCGTGAGCGGAATTTCAGGCAGGTCAGAGTCTTCTAGATTCAGAGCGGGCTCTAGAGTGGGCAGCACGGCAAGCTGGTATTGGCGCAGTTTTTTCAGCTCGGGCCGTCGCTGAGCCAGCGTTCCCTTTTTGTACTTCAGAATTTTGCTCAGGCCAAACAAGTGCACCGTCGCCGGGTGAGGAAATACCTCTAGCTGAAATCGGCCCTGGGGTCTGGGGGCGCTGTAGGGTTGGTGCTGAAAGCCCAGGGATTCGAGCGCCAGGCCAAAGTCAATCAGTTTTTTGGCAAATGGACGTCCCCGGTTGGCTGGGTAGCAGCCCGCATCGTAGCGGCCAAAGTACTTGTGAGCCAGGCGATCGGGCAGGCGCATGCCGGTTTCGTTAGGAATGAGCGTCGGGGCATCAACAGCGACAACGGCACTGGCGGTACCTTCGGCCCAATGTGAAACCCAGGTGAGAATGTCGGCGGTGGACTGGAGGTGATCGAGGGCAACCAATCTCAGCCCATTGTTAGCCATTTGCAGGCAGCACAGTCCTGTAGGACCGCTTTGCCAGCCCAGGTCAACGCCGAGAAATCGATGGTAAGGCGCGTTCATTTCTCCAGATCTACATAATCTCGCTGTAGCCCCCGCCGATATAGACGGGTGTTGACCTTGGGATAGTCGCAAATGTCAAAATCTAACCGCATACCGCCTACCAGGTAAACCAGGTCTTCGGTATATGGGTTGCTAAGGCTGTGAGCCAGCCCTCCAGGCACAAATCCCATAAAGTCACCGGGGCCAACCTCCATAGTTTCCTCCCCCAGTGCAGCTAACCCTCGTCCCGAGATAATGTAGATAAACTCTTCCTCGGCCTGGTGTACGTGGTGCTCAGTCGAGTCGTAACCGGGTTCTATCCGCACCAAGTGAACACCCAGGTGATGCAATCCGTTCTTATCCCCCAGCGATTTGCCGTGGCGGATTGCCTTAGGATTGAGAGGATGCACAAACGTTTCTTCAGGCAGAGCGGCGATCGCTGCAGCGGTCAGGAGCGGATGAAGGTCAGTCATAGGTCAATTCCCGTAGTAGCGTAGATGGTTGGTGGGCGGTGCCCACCCTACGGCAGCAAACAGATTTCTTTGGCAGGGGTTAGGGAAAACACACATGAAGTCTACACTTGCACGACTCACCGCTCGGTTTAACCAGGCTTTGGTTGCTGCCTTTGGTCCAGAACTAGCCGGTACCGACCCCATGCTGGTGCCTACGACTAACCCTAAGTTTGGCGACTACCAGGCCAATTTGGCCATGTCGCTAGCCAAGCCGCTCAAGCAAAAGCCTCGCGATATCGCCACCCAGATTGTTGAAAAGCTCGATATCAACGACTTCTGTGAGCCACCTGAAATCGCAGGTCCAGGCTTCATCAACCTACGCTTCAAAACTCAGTATTTAGAAGACCAGCTTAGGGCAATGCAGGCCGACCCTCGCCTGGGAGTGGCCCCTGCCGAGCAGCCCCAAACAGTCATCGTTGATTTCTCAGCCCCCAACATCGCTAAAGAGATGCACGTTGGTCATCTGAGGTCCACCATCATTGGCGACTCCATTGCCCGGGTGCAGGAGTTCATGGGCCACGACGTACTGCGCCTCAACCACGTGGGCGACTGGGGCACCCAGTTTGGCATGCTGATTACTCACCTCAAAGAAGCCTGCCCGGAAGCGTTGGAAGCCGGCGGCCAAGTCGATATCGGTGACTTGGTGACATTCTATAAAGAAGCCAAAAAACGCTTCGACACCGACGACAATTTTAAGACTCGCTCCCGCGAGGCCGTCGTTGGTTTACAGGGTGGTGACCCAACTGCCCGCAAAGCCTGGGAAGCCCTCTGCGAACAATCTCGTCGGGAGTTTCAAAAAATCTACGATCGCCTCGATATCACTATCCAAGAGCGCGGCGAATCCTTCTATAACCCTTTACTAGCCGACGTAGTGAAGGATTTAGAAGACCAGGAACTGCTAGTTGAAGACCAGGGTGCCAAGGTAGTCTTTTTGGATGGTTTTACCAACAAAGATGGTGATCCGCTGCCATTGATTATTCAAAAAACTGACGGCGGCTACAACTACGCCACCACAGACCTGGCCGCCATTCGCT
>JBARVK010000257.1:0-7340 GCA_049646225.1 Nodosilinea sp. | reverse complement strand
TCGCTGTGGCGAATGCCTGTACCCGCCGACATCCGCTGCACATCCCCAGGGCGAATCACCGAGCCGGTGCCTAGGCTGTCTTTGTGCTCCAGCGCCCCGTCAAGGACGTAGGTAATGATCTCCATATCGCGGTGGCCGTGGGTGCTAAAGCCAGCGCTCGGGGTGACCTTGTCTTCATTGATCACCCGCAGGCTAGCAAAGCCCATGTGGCGAGGGTCGTAGTATTGGCCGAAGGAAAAGGTGTGGCGAGAATCGAGCCAGCCAAAGTTGGCAGCCCCGCGATCGCGTCCAGGACGAACCGTAATCATTAGAGACACCTCCTATTAGCGTCAATGGATTGGAAACATCCCCATGAATCAACGATATATTGAATCCAATTATTTGACAATATTTAACTTAATTGACACATTGTCGCCTAAAAAAGGACAATTCTTCCAGCAGATCTCCCAAAGCCGCTCCCCACTCCCCCACTCCCCCGCTCCCCCGCTCCCCAAACGATGGACAAACTCGAAAGCATCCGCGCCTTCACCCAGGTCGTCGAATCCGGAGGCTTCGCCGCCGCCGCCCGCAAGATGGACCTGTCGCGATCGGCGGTAAACAAGCTGGTCATCAACCTCGAAGAACACCTGCAAACCCAGCTGCTGCACCGCACGACCCGCAAAGTCACCCCCACCGATGCCGGACGCGCCTACTACGATCGCTGCCTCGCCATTCTGGCTGACCTAGAAGAAGCCGAATTGGCCCTCACGCGCCTGCAGCAGGAGCCCCGCGGCAGCCTGCGGATCAATGCGCCGATGACCTTCGGCACCCTGCACCTGGCCCCGCTGATAGTAGAGTTTATGGCTCGCTTCCCCGACCTGCAGGTCGAGCTAGTGCTCAACGATCGCCGCATTGACCCGATCGAAGAGGGCTTCGACCTCACCATTCGTCTGGCCGCTGAACCCCCTGGTGCAGGGCTGATTGCCCATACCCTGGCCCACTGCCCCCTGGTCCTCTGCGCCGCCCCGGCTTACCTGCACCAGCAGGGTATTCCCAACCATCCCGACGAATTAATGCATCACCACTGTCTCTACTACGGCCATCGCGCCCAGCACAACAGTTGGACGCTAGTGGGGAGCGAGCCGCACACAGTTACCATCAGCGGGCCGCTGTGCTGCAACAACGGCGAGGTACTGCGGGCCGCCGCCCTGGCGGGATTGGGTATTGCTATGCTGCCCGACTTTATCGTGGAGCAAGATCTAAAAGAGGGCAGACTGCGCCCCGTTTTGGCTGACTACCCACCTCCGGCGATCAATATCTACGCGCTGTACCCGGTCAATCGTCACCTGTCAGCGAAGGTAACCCGCCTGGTGGAATTTTTAGCTGAGAAAATTTAGGCGTTAACCGAACACCGGATAGCGTTCTGCACCTGAATCTCGCCCTACCGGGTGATGGGCGAATCGACGTAGAGCATAGGCCCCTGCATTTCAAACCGCAGATTGTAGCTCGACAACTGCTTGGTGATTTCTTCGTTGGCAATATCGACCAGGCGCTTGCGTAAGCTCAAGGAATTTTGGCTGGAGCTGAGCAAGAAAAAGCTCACCCTAGCCCGCGTCCCCGGTTCATCGTCCGGATCATAAATCGCGACCTTGGCGCTGAGGGGTTCTACGCCGTAGATGCCGCCAATGCTAGCCTCAATGACTTCTTTAGCCAGCGCCCGCTCTTGATCTCGCAAGGGCTGAGGAAACTCCAGGTAGAGCAGTGCCATTACCTTATTGCCCCTGGAAATATTCTCAATGTCCTTAGCGACCATCATGGAGTTGGGCGCAATAACAAGCGTGTTTTTGACCGCCACCCTGATCTTCGTCGAGCGAATGCCGATTGACTCAATACGACCGTAGACGTCCTCATCTTTGGGGTTAAAGCTGACCCGCACATACTCACCCGGCAGGTAGGGGCGGTCAAGGTAGAGCACAATCGACCCAATCACTTGGGCAATCGTTTCTCTGGCGGCAAACGACAGAGCCAGACCCACCACCCCTAAACCAGCTAAGACACTAATTAAGTTTAAGCTTTGACTTTGGGCAAAAAAGATCAGGCCAAAAAAGATAATCGTGGCATTGGTCAAACTCTCAACGACTAAGATAAAATCGTCGGCATCGTGGCTGAATCGCTGAAAAATTTTGACGCCATAAACTCGAATAACCTGGCGCACTAGTCTAGACAATAGCCAGCCAGCGCTAATCGTCAACGCCAGATAAACGAAAAAGTTGAGAAAGCTAAACAGACCGGCATAGTCCTGCAAAACTCTCAAATTGAGGGCAATTAGCCCCAGGGCGATCGTGTTAGTTAGGGAGCGGCGGTAGGGTTCCACAATCTGCCGATACCCTAGAGCTACATGGGTGGGGGCTAGGCGAGCGATCGCAAGCTGCAGTATCCCTGGAATTAGCTGTCCCACAATCCAGGACAGCACAACCAGCGCAATAAACAGGCCAAACTGCAGGCCGAAGTCGAGCAGCCTCTGCTGAAAAGGGACATCGACTAGAAATACGTCCCGCATAATGTCCTGAATAGCCATAGCCGGGGTTAGAGGGTTACGGGTGAATCAACATAGACCATGGGTTCCTGTACGGAGAACGACAGGTTGTGTGCCTGCAGCTCTTTGCTAATCGAGTTATTGGCCAACCTCAAGAGCTGCTTACGCAACTTGAGCGATGACTCGCTGGTGCCCATGACAAAGAAACTAATTCTGGCCCGGGTGCCGCTCTCCTCGTCCACCTGAAAGAGATGAATGCGGGTGCTACCCGGGTCGATACCGAATAGACTGTCGATGCTGCTTTCCACAATTTGCGTAACCAGGGCACTTTCGCCATCGGACAAAACGCTGTCGAAATCGATATAAATCAGCACCATTACCTTAGTGCCGCGCGACACGTTCTCAATGTCTTTGCTGGCCATAATTGAGTTGGGAACGATTAGCAGCGTATTGGCCACAGCGATTCGAATTTTGGTCGACCGAATACCAATCGATTCGATCCGCCCGTACACGTCCTCGGCATGGATGTTGAAGTTAATGCGCACATATTCTCCCGGCGTGTAGGGTCGATCCAAGTAGAGCACAACGGTACCAATGACCTGACCCAGGGCTTCCTGAGCTGCAAAGGCAACCCCCGTCGCCACAATCCCCAGGCCCGTCAGCAGGGCTAAGAAATTAAAGTTTCGCGTTTGGGCAAAGATGGTGACCGCAAAAAAGCCAATCAGCACGTTGGTAATCGTTTCGAAAATGAGAATAATGTCGTTGACCCCCTCGCCCACCCGCTTGAATAGCGCGATGCCGTAGAGCCGAATGACCTGCTTAGCGATGCGCGACAGCAGCCAGGCTAGGCTGAGCGTGACGGCAAAATCCACCAGGAATGACAGAATTTGGTAGAGGCCCTGGTAGCTGCGGATACTGTTGAGACTGACGGAAATCAGCATCAGGCTGGTGGCTAGGGAGAGCGATCGCCCCAGCGGAGCCATAATAGCTTCATAGATAGCCCCCTGCTTAGCGGGCAGCGCTTGCGTGACGATCACCCGCAGTAGCCAGGGCGTGAGCCGCCCAATCAGTACCGAGGCAGCAATACAAATAATTAATAGACCAAACCGAACCGCAAAAAAGATAAGGGCCTGGCGGGCCGGTTCATTCAGCTGAAAATTTTCTAAAAACGCGGGTATATCCATCCTGTTTAAATGTTCATCGGGGAGGTAATATTGGTAGCCGTCTCTTCAATATCAAACGCCAGGCCATAGCCTTTAAGCTGCTGCATGACATTTTGGCGAGCCACCTCCAGCAGTCGCCCCCGCAGCTCCATTGAAACTTCCCCCGAACCCAGGATAAAAAACGTGATTTGGGCCTGCACGGCACTGTCGCTAGCCTCAGAGGCATCGTCGGGCTCAATGTCGTGGAAAACCACCTCCGTGAGGCGGTGGTCGAGGCCATAGATATCTTTGGTGCTGTTTAAAATAATTTGGCGAACTAGGGCTTTTTCCTCGTCGGGAATGGTGCGCTTAAAGACCACATTGATCAGGGAAATCACCTTCTGAGCACCAGACAGGTTCTCGATCGCCATCTGAGCCAGAATGCTGTTGGGAATCACCACCAGGGTACTCTTGCCGGAGAGCCTGATTTTAGTCGATCGCCAGCCCACCGACTCGACCCGGCCAAAGGTGCCGTCGTTGAGGTGAATATAGTCGTCGGGCGTAAAGGGGCGATCGAGGTAGATCATGATGCTCCAGAGCACCTGCTCCAGCACCTTTTGGGCCGCCAGGGCGATCGCCACCCCGCCAATGCCCAAACTGGCTACTAGCCCAATCAGGTTAACCTGGTGCGCCTGGGCAAAGGCAAAGAACACGACCAGAACGATCGCGCCATAGGTCAAATACTTGTACAGCAGCAAAATTTCGCTGTTGACCTTGTTTTTGCTGCGAATCGCCAGATCCAACATATAGACCCCAAAGTAGCGATCGAAAATACTGAACCCCAGCAGGCCAATATTGATCGCGATCGCCACCCCGACGATGAGTTCTAGAGCGTCTAGCCACACCGCCTGGTGCTGCAAAATCAGCAGCGGACTATCGGCCAAAATACACAGCAGCGTAATCGCCAACCAGCGCTGGTGGGGCCGAATCACAGCGGCATAAATAGCCTTAATTCGCTCGGGTACAGCGTCAGTGGTAAGGGTGTCGATGGTGTTGGGCAGAGGCTTTAGCTCTCGCCACAGAGCAGGCAGACCAGCGCCTAAAGCCGCCGACAGGGCGATCGCAATGACGATCAGCGGCACCGGAATTTGAACGGTGGCTGGCATGTCCGCTAAAGTGCCAATCTCCCCAAGTGGCTCCAGGATGTATAACGGGGCAAACATAGGCTTCAATGACCGGGGTAAACTGCGGCTGGGCCCCACGGGTTGACGCTTGAGCCCCCTGGCAGGCTCTTCCATGGTAGTAGAGCACCGCCGGGGCGCAAGCAGAATTGTCAAATTGAACCTTCCCCCCCGGCTCTGCGGCACTCCGATTTGGTATCAGGCTTAGGCCAGCTCCTTAGCCGCAAGGCCTCTCTTAAGAAGAGTTACCATCGTCAGGATTTTAGCTAAAAGGAATTGAAGTAATAACTATGTAGCGTTGAGGTGACGTGATGCTGAACCCTCAACAGCATTGGCTCAAGCGGGTTGGGCTAAGTGCTTTTTTGAGTTTAATAATTGGCAGTGCGGGGCTATGGCTAGCCCCAGCGGTAGAACCAGCCATGGCCCTGACCAACGCAGAGATAGCCGCACAGGCAACGCGTTTGCGGCAGTCAAACCAGCGCTGGTTTCAGATTGATTTGTCGAGCCAGCGGTTAACCGCCTGGGACGGCAACACCGCGGTCTATACGGTGATCGTCTCGACGGGAAAGGCCGCCACGCCAACGGTGACGGGGGTATTTGAGATTCAGTCGATGCACCGCACGGCAAGAATGCGCGGTGCCGACTACGACATCCCCGATGTGCCGTGGACGATGTATTACTACCGGGGCTATGCCATCCACGGAGCCTACTGGCACCACAACTTTGGTACGCCCGTCAGCCACGGCTGCGTGAATGTTGCGGTTGACCATGCCCAGTGGTTCTTTAACTGGGCCAATGTGGGGACCCCTGTGGTTGTGCAACATTAACCAGCGGTTTGCCCAAGTGCCGCCATGAATCTACTCTTGGGGCCGCCTGATGGATGGCTCCAGCGGTTCGAGACGATTTTCTAAGGGCTCGATGAGCTCTTGGTCAACCTCGATGCCCGCATTCACCATGTATAGATCAAACTGCTCGTTCTGACTGAGATATTCAGCATAGCCCGATCGCAGGTAGAGGCTGTACTCAGGGCGGCGGGCGACGTAGCGACCGACAAAAGCCAGGCTAAGGGTGTTGAGATAGCGATCGATGACGTCGGGTTTGGCCAGGGTAAGCCCCGGCAGCGAGGTGAGCAGGTTTGACAAGCCAGCGTCGAGAGCCGAGAGGTCAACGTGGGCTTGCCCCTCGATCAGCGCCAGCGATCGGCTCTCGCTGGTGTACCAGGGAAAGGTGCGAAACTGCTCAAACACCGCTGGAGTAGCGGGGTCGTAGCTGCCCGCTATGACCATCACAGGAATTGACACGGCGGCTAGCCCCTCAGGGCCAAAAATACTACTGTTCACAGGGTTGACCAGCAGCACTGAGTTGATTCGCGGATCGCGAAAGCTGAAGGTCTGCTGCTCCAGTTCTAACGCCTGACACTGCAACAGCAGCGACACGTTGAGGTGAATAAAGCTGCGACTCTGGAGCGAATCGCCGGGCACATTGCAAGATTCCCGGAGGTAGTCGATATTCAGCTCGGCCCCGGCCACCGCCAGCGCGGTATAGCCCCCCAGCGAGTGCCCGCCCACCCCGACCTGGGACAGGTTGAGGCGACCCTCAAACTCGGTGGGGTTGAGGCGCTCTAGCTCGTCGAGCACAAAGGCAATGTCGAGGGGGCGATCGATGAACTCCCGCAGCTCAAATACGTTGGCGCTCAGGCCGCTGCGAAACTCAGTCACCTGCTCAGCATCGCTGCCGGGGTGCTGGGGTAGCACTACCACAATGCCGTGGGACGCCAGGTGGCTGGCCCAGTCGTGCCATGTCTCAGGGCTAGACGCTAATCCGTGGGAAAACACCATCACTGGAGCCTGGCCGCGCCACTGCCGAGGACGAACCACATCCACATAGAGCTGGCGGTTTCCCAACGGGCCATCGCGCCGAGTATCCGTCAGGTTAAAGCGCTGAATCTGCACTCTCGCCGGGCCGGGGTCAGTTAAATCGGCCAGTTCAGAATAGTCGATCGCGGGTTCTTGGGCCGCCTGCTGCTCGGTTAATGTGGCTAGCTGGTTGACAGCATCGACAGTGGCAGCGACTACCAGCTCTACACTATTGGCGACGGCCAGGGCATCGGCAACATTGATCTGCATATCGACAGGCAGCGATCGCACCACGTTGATAGCCGACAGCCCCTCCGGAGACATAGCCGCCTGAATCAGCGCTGCCCGCAGAGCCAGCTTGCCATTATCGCCCACCCGAGTTTGCAGAATAGCTCCCACCTGCTCCAGCAGGTCTTCTCCCAGATTGCTGTAGAGAACGCGAGACAGCAGTACCCCATCGACCTCCAAAGGGCGATCGAGGTTTTGGCGCAGCTGCACTACCTCAGACTCACTCAGATCGATCAAGTTCACGTAAAAGGCCAGGTCATCAGTGAGCTGCCCCGTTTCAATCAGCGTTTCCAGCGAGCGGGTGCTTACCGATCGCTCCACCGGACCGTAGCGAAAGAAAATCGCTTCCGCCGCCTGC
>JBARVK010000256.1:0-2881 GCA_049646225.1 Nodosilinea sp. | reverse complement strand
GTCTAAGTCCTGAAACGACTCGGTTGCGCTCCCCCCAATCAGCCACACACCCACCTGGTAGTTGAAGGTAAACAGAGGCACGTAGGTAAAGGGATTGCTCACCCAGGTAGCCGCCGCCGCCATAATTCGGTTGCCTCGCAATAGAGTTGCGGTGGCAATGCCAAGAATGATTTGGAACCCAAATAGCGGAAAACAGCCGGAAAACACCCCCGATGCCAGCCCCCGGGCGAGCTGTTCCGAGGTGCCTTGCAACCGCAAAAACCTCAGGTATATGTAGCGGATCTGCCGCCGCCACTGGGGCTGAGTTATTTTGCGCATGGCGGACTTTGGGCTAGGGAGTATTTCAACCGTAGGTTCGGATGCGGGCGTTGTAGTCATAGAGGGGGTGGTACCAGAATCTAGGGTCCCTTGGGCTACCAGGGGAGAAGGAAGAAAGGAGGCGAGAGGGGATGGGTAGCCGCTACCGACGGCTTGGTAGACTATCCCTGGGGTGAGGTTTAACAACCTCAGCCATAAACCTTAGAGACACGTAAAGATTTTTTCTATTCTACCCATTAGACTAACGCTTTATCAGGCTCAGCCTGGGGCTTCAGCATCACTTCATTGTTCACCATAGGCGGCGGAATAGAGAATGGACGGCAGCACTGACCCCGCTCAGTCGGGTTCGTTACCCCCAATGGCCCAAGGTGAGACTATCGCTGCGATCGCCACCGCCATTGCCCCCCAGCAGGGCAGCGTGGGTATTGTGCGGCTGTCTGGAGCCACGGCTGTGGCGATCGCTCGCGCCCTGTTCTACGCCCCCGGCCAGCAACCCTGGCAGAGCCATCGCATTCTCTATGGTTACGTACGCGATCCTCACACCCAGCAGACCGTAGACGAAGCGCTGCTGCTGCTAATGTTGGCTCCTAGGTCCTATACCCGCGAAGACGTAGTAGAGTTTCACTGCCACGGCGGACTGATGGCGGTGCAGCAGGTGCAGCAGCTCTGCCTGAGGCAGGGGGCGCGGCTGGCCGAACCCGGCGAATTTACCCTGCGGGCCTTTCTGCACGGGCGGCTCGACCTGACTCAGGCCGAGGGGGTGGCTGACCTGGTGGCGGCCCAATCGACCCTGGCGGCCAAAACTGCGCTGGCGGGGGTCGAAGGCAAACTAACCCAGCCCATTCGTCAGCTCCGATCGGTCTGTTTAGACATTCTGGCCGAGGTTGAAGCCCGCATCGACTTTGCAGATGATCTTCCCCCCCTGGATGAAGCCTGGGTACACCAGCAGATCGACCAGGTGCTGGGCGACGTTGAGCAGATTTTAGCCACCGCCGAGTCGGGAGAACTGCTGCGCACGGGGCTGAAGGTAGCGATTGTGGGCCGGCCCAACGTGGGCAAATCGAGCCTGCTCAATGCCTGGAGCCGCTGCGATCGCGCCATTGTTACCAATTTACCCGGCACCACCCGCGACGTGGTGGAGTCCCAGCTGGTGGTCGGCGGCATTCCCATTCAGGTGCTTGATACGGCGGGCATTCGCGACGCCGATGACCCCGTCGAGCAGATGGGCATTGCGCGATCGCGTCAGGTGGTTCAGGGCGCAGATCTGGTGCTGCTCACCATCGATGCCGCCGCTGGGTGGACGACTGACGACGACCGACTGTACAAATCAGTCCGCGATGGTCAGGGCGATCGCCCCCTAATTTTGGTGGTCAACAAAGTAGATCTGGTCACCGCTGGGGCGTTAGACCACCTGACCCTGCCTAGCGGTCTACCCGTGGTGCAGACCGCTGCCGCTCAGCAGCGGGGCATTGACACCCTAGAAACGGCCATTTTGAGCGCCATTCACGCTGACCAGCTCACTCCCGGCAATCTAGAATTTACGGTCAACCAGCGCCAGAAAGCCGCCCTAACCCAGGCCCAAAATGCCTTATATCAGGTACAACAAACCATCACCAACCAGCTACCTCTAGACTTTTGGACCATTGATTTGAGAAGTGCGATCGCAGCCCTGGGCAGCATTACCGGCGATGAGGTTACCGAGACCATGCTCGACGAAATTTTCAGTCGTTTTTGCATTGGCAAGTAGGGCGCAATCTAACGTCAATGAATCCTCAGAGAAAGCTGAAGGTCGCACTGGCGGTCAATTTTTGCGGGCCGTAAACAGTGCCAGCGTCTACGCCTTTCAAGACAATGACCTATTTATCGATCTAGGCCTGGACAGCGGCACCATACCGTTCCCCGCCGACTAAAATTTCACCAAGAAGACTATTCCCTACTGGTAGTGGCCTCGACGGCGGGTAGCTCCAGGCAGTACCCTGCCCCGTACACGGTTTTGATGAACTTTGGATGGCGCGGATCGGGCTCAAGCTTAGTGCGCAGGTGCCGCACGTGGACGCGAATGGTTTCGATATCGTCGTTGGGCTCGTAGCCCCAGACCTCCTGCAAAATTTGGCTGGGTGATACAGTCTGTCCGTGGCGCTGAAGCAGACAGTGCAGCAGCTCAAACTCCAGGTGGGTAAGCTTGACGGTGCCATCAAACCAGATCGCTTCGTAGCGCTCTGGAATGAGCGTGAGAGGGCCGTAGTTGAGAATTTCGCTGTGCTTAGCGGCCTGGGGAATGCGATCGGTGCGGCGCAGCAGAGCCCGCACGCGGGCCAGCATTTCGTCTAGCTCGAAGGGCTTGGTTAAATAATCATCGGCACCGGCATTGAAGCCATCGACCTTGTCCTGGGTTTGCCCTAGGGCCGTTAGCATGAGTACAGGAATATCGGCGGTGCGACGATCGCGGCGAATGCGCTGGCACACCGTCAGTCCATCGACCTTGGGGAGCATGAGGTCGAGCATGATCAGGTCGGGCAACAGCTGAACCGCTAGGGCCTGACCCTTAATACCATCTCCGGCC
>JBARVK010000255.1:0-3404 GCA_049646225.1 Nodosilinea sp. | reverse complement strand
GACAGTGCTGACCGATCTAGCGGCCTTAGTTGTCGATCAGCTAGACCTGCGTCTGGCGGCTCAAAGAGTCGCTGAAATTGATGCGGCCCTGGTCGCCGTCACCGAAGGAGTAGCCGCCCAAACAGGGTCAGCGTTTTTCGCGGCCTTGGTGCAACACCTGGCCCACACCCTGGGGGTAGATTATGCCTACATTGGGCTGGTGAATGGCGATCGCCAAGATGCTGTGAAGACAATCGCCGCCTGTGCGCAGGGGCAAATTGCCGATGATTTTGAGTATTTGCTGCACCACACCCCCTGTCAGCAGGTGCTGCTCGACCGCAAACTGTGCTGCTATCCCGGTGGGGTAAAGGTGCAGTTCCCTGACGCGCCACTGCTGCAGCCGCTAGGTATCGACAGCTATGCGGCCATTCCCTTTTTTGATGTCGAGGGCACGCCCCTCGGTCTGCTGGGGGTAATGGACTGTAGCCCTTTTACCAACGTGCAGCTGATTGAGGCGCTGTTGCCCATTTTCGCCCTGCGCATCGCCACCGAACTCGATCGCCAGCAAACCGATGCCATCAGGCAGCAGGTACAGCACGATCTAGAACAGCTAGTGGCCCAGCGCACCGCCGAACTCTCCCACATCAACGAACAGCTGCAGTTTGAAATAGCCGAGCGCCAGCAGGCCAAAATCGCCCTGCAAAAAGAGCAGGAGATGCTGCGCGTGCTGTTTGAGAACGTGCAGGCGGGTATTGTGGCCTGCGATCAGGCGGGTGTGTTGACCCTTTTCAACCAAACGGCCCGCGACTTTCACGGTCTGCCCGAGCAGCCCCTGCCCCCCGACCAGTGGGCCGACTATTACAGCCTTTATCAGCCCGATGGCCGTACGCCGTTACCCACTAACGACATCCCGCTATTTCGTGCCCTGCACGGGGAAGCCGTTGACAAGGCTGAGATGGTGATTGCCTCCAATCAGGGGGAACCCCGCACAGTGCTCTCGAGCGGACGGGCTATCACCACCGCTAACGGTAGCCTCCTGGGCGCGGTTGTGGTCATGCACGATATCACCGAACGCAAGCGCATGGAAGATGCTCTGCGGGCCAGCGAAGCTCAGCTTACCAGCATTTTTGAGACTATCCCCAACGGCATTTTGATTTTTAACCTCCAGGGTCAGATTGTGACGGTTAACTCCGCCGCCGAAAAAATGCTGCGGCAAACCCGCCGTCAATTAGCCAAGCGTCGCTACGACAACCCGACCTGGGTGATCACAACTCTAGAGGGCAATGCCTTCGCTCCTGACGATCTGCCCTTTATGCAGGTGATTCGTACCGGCCAGCCGGTGTCTGGGGTCGAAATGGTCATTCATCACCATGACGATGCCGAAACCATTCTGTGTGTCAACGCTTCGCCCCTGCTCGATGCCAAGGGCAACATGACTCACGTGATCGCCTCCGTTAGCGATATTACCGAACGCAAGCAGTCTGAACTGACCCTGCAAGCCTCGGAAGAGCGCTATCGCTCGGTGATTGAAACGACCGCCGAAGGCATTGTTTTGCAGAATGCCGACGGCACAATCTACACCTGTAACGCCAGTGCCGCCGAAATTTTGGGTCTCACCGTAGACCAACTGATGGGGCGCACCTCCATCGACCCCGCCTGGTCAACTATTCATGAAGATGGGTCTCCATTTCTTGGCGAACAGCATCCCGCTATGATTACGCTGCGCACTGGACAGCCGCAGTCAAATGTCGTGATGGGGGTGAACAAGCCCGACGGCACCCTGACCTGGATTTCGATCAACACGCGCCCGCTGTTTCATCCCAATGACCCTACGCCCTTTGCCGTTGTCGCCTCATTTTTTGACATCACCGATCGCAAGCTGATCGAAGCCGAGCGGGCCCAGCGCATCCGGGAACAGGCCGCTCGCGTAGATGCCGAAGCGGGCCAGTTTCGAGCGGCGCTACTGGTCGATATCAGTACGACCCTGGCCTCATTGCTCAATCACACCCCTACCCTTCAGCGGGTAGCCGACCGGGTCGTTCCCTTTTTCGCCGACTGGTGCGCCATCGACTTATTGACCCCTGACCAAACCCTAGAGCGGGTGGCGATGGCCCACTGTGATCCCGATAAGGTCGACCTGGGGTGGCAAATTTATCAGCGGTACCCTCAGCCGTTAGATACTCCAACGGGCATAGCCAAACCATTGCTGACTGGTGAAACCGAACTGGCGGCTACAATCCCAGCCATGGCCCTAGAGATGGTGGCTCAAGATCCAGAGCACCTGCATTTGCTGCAATCGCTGGGGCTATCGTCCTGCATTGTGGCCCCCCTAATTGCCCGGGGGCAGGTTTTGGGAGTAATTTCATTTGTCACCGCCGAGTCTAATCGCCAGTACACTTCAACCGATTTGGCTCTGGCCGAAAATATTGCCCACCAGGTGGCGATCGCCGTAGACAACGCCCGCCTCTACCAGGACGAGCAAACCGCCCGCAGCGAGGCCGAGGCCGCCAACCGCATCAAAGACGAATTTTTGGCGGTGCTCTCCCACGAGCTGAGGTCGCCTCTCAACCCCATTCTGGGCTGGTCACAGCTGCTGCAAAAGCGCCAGACCGACCCCGGCATCCTGATGCGGGGCCTGCAAACTATTGAGCGCAATGCTAAACTGCAAACCCAGCTGATTGCCGACCTGCTCGATGTCTCGCGCATTTTGCAGGGCAAGCTCAATCTCGCCATTGCCCCTGTATCCCTCAAAACCACCATCGAAGCCGCGATGGAAACCGTACGGCTAGCGGCAGAGGCCAAGGGAATTGAGCTACATACTCACCTCAGTGCGGTTCTACCGCCCGTGATGGGCGATGCCGGTCGTTTGCAGCAGGTGGTATGGAATCTCCTCTCCAATGCGGTGAAGTTTACCCCCGAGGGGGGCCAAGTTGAGATCGGCCTCAAGGCGATCGCCCCAGAGTCAGACCAAGCAGGGGCATCACCCCCAGCTATAGGGGCGTCCCACGCCCAGATCACCGTTACCGACACAGGTCAGGGGGTCGCTCCAGAATTTGCGCCCTACATTTTCGATCGCTTTCGTCAGGCCGACAGCAAAACAACCCGCCAGTTTGGTGGCCTGGGCCTGGGCCTGGCGATCGTGCGGCAGCTGGTCGAGCTGCACGGCGGCACGATCGCCGTAGCCAGCCCCGGTGAAGGGCTGGGGTCTACGTTTACGGTGCGGCTGCCCCTCCAGCGACATCTCAACGATGCCGCACAGGGGTCTGAGGTCGCCGCTGCTGAGGGGCATGTCCTTGAGCCTACCCGGTTGAGCGGGGCGCGCATTTTAGTGGTTGAAGACGAAGCCGATGCCCGTGACCTGCTGGTGCTAGTGCTAGAGCAGGCCGGAGCAGAGGTGACAGCTGTTACCTCTGCCAGCGAGGCTC
>JBARVK010000254.1:0-2510 GCA_049646225.1 Nodosilinea sp. | reverse complement strand
CTCATGCATAGCGGTATCAATGCGATCGCCTACGAAACCGTCGTCGCCCCCGACGGCAGACTGCCCCTGCTCACCCCCATGAGCATCATTGCCGGTCGCCTCTCGGTGCAGTTTGGGGCCCGCTATCTGGAGCGTCAGCAGGGCGGTCGGGGCGTGCTGCTGGGCGGCATGCCCGGCGTTTCCCCCGGCACCGTGGTGATTTTAGGCGGCGGCGTGGTGGGCACCGAAGCCGCCAAGATGGCCGTTGGGCTGGGGGCCAGGGTGCAGATTATTGACCTTAATGTCGATCGGTTGGCCTACCTCGAAACCCTGTTTGGCTCCCGCGTGGAGCTGCTTTACAGTAGCTCGGCCCAAATTACCGCCTCCGTACCCCAGGCCGATCTGCTGATTGGGGCGGTGCTGGTGCCCGGCCGCAAAGCCCCCACCCTGGTGTCTAAGGAGTTGGTAGCCACCATGCGCCCCGGCTCTGTCATTATCGATGTCGCGGTGGATCAGGGCGGCTGTATCGAAACCCTACACCCCACGTCTCACAGTCAGCCCACCTATGTGGACGAGGGGGTGGTGCACTTTGGGGTGCCCAATATGCCCGGTGCCGTACCCTGGACGGCCACCCAGGCGCTCAACAATGCTACGCTGCCCTACGTGCTCAAGCTGGCCCGCCAGGGGATGGCGGCGCTTGACGCCGATAGTGGTTTGAAAGGCGGACTCAATGTGTCTGCGGGGAAACTGATTCACCCCGCCGTGCGCGATGTCTTCCCAGATTTGGCTGAGCAGCCCAGTGAAACGTTGGCTGGGGTGTAGATAACTCTAGGTGAGGAGACGGGTGCCTTGGTTGGCCCTCTGGCCCTTTGCTATGCGGCAAAAAAAGACCCGCTAGCTGGGCCAGCGAGTCTTTTACGGAATGTGTCTTTAGCCCAGTTTGTGGCTAGGCGCTGCGGCGGCGAGGGCGCTTGTACTCAGACTTTTTCTTGTAGCCGATCGCCTGGGCTTCATCGCTGTTGGAACCATACTGGCCGCGCACAGTTTCTTTCATCGCCATTACCATGTCGTGAAACTCGACTTCGGCTAGGCGGGCTGCATCGGAGGCGGCTTTGATCGCGGCCAAGAGTTCAGTCTCTTTTTGCTGTTTGGCTCGCATGGCGTCGTACCCGGCTTTGAGCGCTTCGGGGGTGGCCTCACTGCGGACGGGAATATAGTTTTTGATGAAGTTCATACTGTGGAAGGAATTGATATCGGCCTCGATAGTTTTGGCGGAAACGCGGCGGGAAAAGTCAACGGTGTTCATGATAGATACGCCCTGAATAGGGGTGGATGGATTGGTTGATTGGGACAGTGGACAAAGCAGCCGCAGGTCGGGGGCGATGACCTGTAGAAGCGACTTGAATTGCAGCACTGCGTAAACCGAGACGACGGCAGGGGTTGGCGTCTGATTGTCTCGCCTAAGGGCAGATTGCCCGGTAGGTACGGATTAAACTCGGGGAAATTAGCAAGATTGTGACCAGAGATGATGGGTTTTGATGAAGAAAAGATGAATTGGGTGGCGGAGGGAAATGAATAGTGCAGGCGAACGGTTGATGGGTGCGCTGCAACATTGAGTTTTCTAAGGGATCGTGGTGTTTCAGATTGATGGCAGAATCATTTACGACCTAAATACAAGATTCTGCTCTATGAAAACAACGTTTTGCATTGACGGCGGAATCATTCGCGGGTTTGGAGGAAAGGTTTGCGGCGGTGGAGGAATGATCTGTGGCGCTGGAGAAAGCTTACGCGAGGTCGAAAGGATGATCTGCGCGGGCGGAAGAACCTTTTGGGTGGGCGAAGGAAAGGTTTGAGCAGGCTGAAGCTGCTACCGAGCGATCAAAAGAACCTTTCAACGGGTGAAATAAAGGTTTCACGGGGGCAAAGGAAGGGTTTGCAGGGGCTGATGAGGGTTTTGGCGCGGCCTACAGACCTTACAGGCAAGGTAATCAAAGATATTGGGCTAGAACTGTAGGCTGGGTGAAACGAAGTGGAACCCAACAGTCCCCGGATCATTACAAAAGAGCAGGTGGCTATATATTGCTGTGTTGGGTTCTGCTAGCGCGCCACCCAACCTACCGCTTTGGGCAACGGTAACAATTCTTACTTGCGCCCGGTGCGCGATTGGACTAAATTACTGAGCTAAGGCTGTGTGTGTGCAGTCTGAGCGTCCCAAAAATTTGGTCTAACGCCACTGGAAGGTGCTACTAACACCAACCAGCGGCTAACCCCGTCGACAGGTACTAGCTGTCTCGGAGGCTAAGGTGATTTTACCTGGCCGTCCTGAACTGCACATGTCTGGGGCGGCCAAGTTTTTGGGTTTCTTACCCGTCGTTACATTCGGAAGGAACCCGATTATGTTGTGTTTGCCATATTTGGTATCGTCTGCCCAGAGGCGGGAGGCGACCAGTCCGCTGTTGCTCGCAAACCCAGAAGCCCAGCCGGGGCGCGAGCGATTGCGCCATTTGGTGATTGGCTCGCCGGAGGGGGTG
>JBARVK010000253.1:0-7188 GCA_049646225.1 Nodosilinea sp. | reverse complement strand
TTGCAGGTCAGTCCTAAGATCTTCTCCAGCGCAATTTCGCATCTGCATAACGCTTGTACCTGCTACTCCAACGCTGCCCTAGCTCAGGATTAGGGCTGATTTTCTGGATGGTATGATCACCAAGACGTTAGTCCAAAACCCAAGGATTGTTTACCTATGAGTCAAGCGTCAATCCCGCCGATAGTATTGGTTATTCTCGACGGCTGGGGATATCGGGAGAACACCGACGGCAATGCTGTCGCTGCCGCCAAGACTCCGGTAATGGACAGTTTGTGGGCCGCCTATCCCCACACCCTAATTCGCACGTCGGGCAAAGATGTAGGGCTGCCCGAAGGCCAAATGGGCAACTCTGAAGTAGGTCACTTAAACATTGGCGCTGGGCGCATTGTCCCCCAGGAACTGGTGCGGATTTCGGATGCAGTAGAAGACGGTTCTCTGCAAGAGAATGAGGCGCTGCTGGAGGTCTGTCAAGCGGTGCGCTACCGCAGCAGTAAGCTGCATTTGGTGGGGCTGTGCTCTGAGGGTGGGGTGCATTCTCACCTGTCGCATCTGTTTGGGCTGCTGGAGATGGCCAAAGCCCAGGATATAGAAGACGTTTGCATTCACGTCATTACCGATGGCCGCGATACCAAACCCACCGAAGGCAGGGTGGCGGTGCAAAAAATTCAGGACTATGTCGATCAGCTGGGTTTGGGGCGGCTGGTGACCCTCAGTGGTCGCTACTACGCCATGGACCGCGACAACCGCTGGGATCGGGTTGAAAAAGCCTACCGAGTGATGACCGACCCCGGTACGGGCACGGGCCAGACAGCGATGGAAGCCCTGCTAGCCTCCTATGACCAGGAGGTTAACGACGAGTTTGTCGAGCCGGTGCGGCTGGCCCCTGGAGCGATCGCCCCTGACGATGGCGTGATCTTCTTCAACTTTCGCCCTGACCGGGCACGGCAGCTCACTCAGGCACTGGTGGATCCCAACTTTAAAGGCTTTGAGCGGGAGATGGTTACTCCCCTGAGCTTTGTCACCATGACCCAGTACGACCCAGAACTGTCGGTAAAGGTGGCCTTTCAGCCCCAAAACCTCAGCAATATTTTGGGCGAAGTGGTCGCCAACCACGGTCTCAAGCAGTTTCGCACCGCCGAAACCGAAAAGTACGCCCACGTCACCTACTTTTTTAATGGTGGTCTAGAAGAGCCCCTGAAGGGGGAAGACCGGGAACTGGTGTCTAGCCCCATGGTGGCCACCTACGATAAGGCCCCGGCCATGTCGGCAGCCGCAGTCACCCAGACGGCGATCGCGGCGATTCAAAAGGGCATTTACTCCCTGGTTGTGATTAACTATGCCAATCCCGATATGGTGGGCCATACGGGCCAAATTGATGCCACGGTGACCGCGCTTCAAACCGTTGACCACCAGCTGGGTCTGTTAATCGACAGCATTGGTCAGGCCGGGGGCACCGCTATCATCATTGCCGACCACGGTAACGCCGAAATGATGTGGGACGAAAACCACAAGCCCTGGACGGCCCACACCACCAACCCCGTTCCCTTCATTTTGGTGGAAGGGGAGCGGCTTAAGGTGCCGGCCTACGGCGGCGATGTCAATCTGCGCGACGACGGACGGCTGTCTGACATTGCCCCCACCATTCTGCAAATTTTGGGGTTGCCCCAGCCTGAGGAAATGACCGGGCGGTCAATGTTTCTCCCTGCCGATATGGAGATTCGCAACAATCGCACCCCGGTCAAGCTCTCTCGCTAGGTGGCTGACTGCCCAGAGGGGTTGCCCAAAGGCTCTAACCCTTAGGGTATAGTGAAAGCTGGGCTAACGGCTGTTTATGCTGACCCGTCTGCGATGATTCAGGTTGGCGATCGCCTTCTTGGCAGGTCTTTGACCGTCGCCCGTTGGTGGTCTATCCACCTTCCCCCACCGTTATATTGAGCAAGTTAGTCTGAGAACGCGATGCTAGTTATCACAATTTTGAAGGTTATCTGGATGGTTTCTGCCGTGGGCCTGACGGCCCTGGTGCTGCTGCACAGCCCCAAAGGCGATGGCCTGGGCGGTCTGGGTGGCCAAGCGCAGCTGTTTACCAGCACCAAGAGTGCCGAAACGACTCTAAACCGCGTAACCTGGACGCTGACTGTGCTCTTTATGGGGCTTACCGTCGTGCTGAGCGCAGGCTGGCTCAATACAGCCGCAGCCGCAGCCGCCCTGTAGGGTTTTCAGCCAATAGCTCGCATTTGGTATCGTTACCAGCGCTGTTGATTCACACAACAAATCCCCTGGTGTACAGAGCCAGGGGATTTGTTGTTAGCGGCATTAGCTCCCGATCTGAAGCGGTACAGGATGGCTAAAATCCGGTTTCTTGTCGGTGATCTATCAGGGCAACCTCGCCTGGCGCAGAAACCGAGTTTCTAGATCGGCGTTCTAGCCTTACCAATCGCCTGACATCACCTCTAGCGCCTGACCATGGGTGGTGACAATACTCAGGGGCAACCCTTGAGATCGGCCGTCGCGACGGGGAAACTGCACCAGCTGCAGACCGGTGTTCACGGGTTCAACCGTGGCTAGGTATCGCTCGTCTTGCCAGACTAACCCCACCAGTCGATGGTGCAGCAGCCACAGCTCTGCCAGTTCCCCCTGATTGATCTGCTCGGGCTGCTCGGCGCTATAGCAGTCCCAGGTGTTGTCCAGGGCCGTCCACACGCCGGACAGATAGAGGGGATCGGTGCGAGCACTGAGACCGTAGGTGGTGAATGAAAAAATATGGTGGCTCCACCAGGCTTTGACCATGTCTGCCAGGGGTTCGGTCTGCAGCGCTACGCCGTACATGGGCATAGACTCCAGCTGCTTGATTTGATCCCAGTGGGAGGGACGTTGCCAGTCAGGTAGGTCAACGCAAATATTGGCCGCAACGGTTTCAACCGACTGGGTCTCTAGGGCTGAGTTGGCGGGCGGCTCGACCTGGGCCAGGTAGGTGTCCAGGGCAGACTGGGCTGCGCCAGCATTGACGAGTCCCGACAGCATGGAGCTAGGGCTAAAAGAACTGGCCTGGGTGGGCTGGTTAGAGGCGACAACAAACCCTGCCGATCCAGCGCCAAGGGACAGTATCAGGGTCGTGGTGAACAGGTAATCCATGAAAGCAAATAAAGGACGTCAGCACTGGAGAGAGCGGGCGAGGAGCGATCGCCAGAGGCCTAATTTAGCCTGAGCAGGATGGCTTGAGAATAGACCCAGCCACCGGCTTTATCCTTGCAATAACCAGTAAGACGCGAGAACGCCGACGAGCTGTGGGGGGAAGCCCGCGACGGGTAAACTAGCGATCGATAAATCTGGAATTGAGCCGCCGATTAGGGGCTCGATTTGAGTTCTAACGCTAGGGTCGCTAACCTCGTTTTGGCAAGCCTTTAGCCTATTACTAAGATAGCGGCTGAGGCGATTTCTGAACGAAAATATTAGCCACTTTTTCGGAATTATTACAACTGGACTAAGGGTCCGATAGGGCAGTAGACAGCGGCCTAATTTTGCTGATGTAGCCGATCGCAGGGAGGCAGAGGAGCTAGTACTCTGAGGCCAACGGTTGGGGACTATTTCTGCAAGCTAGGGAGCCAGGGAGCCGAGTGCGCCAAAACGGTAGCTTGACTGCCGCCCCTCAGTACTTGCCAGGGGCTAAAACGGCGGGTCGCTGTCGGGTGGGGCGTCGGCAGCCCGAGGCGCTGCGGGGAGGGGATCAGTGCCGTAGACGGGTTTGACGGGCACCAGTTCGAGCTGCCGAGGACGCTGAGACGAGGGCTGTATGCCCTGACGGCGACGGCTGGAGATGGCTTCTTCGGTGGTCTCTTCGGCCACGACTTCGTAGAGGATCGCCTGCTTGTTGCCGCTGCCCTTCCGCAAGATGCGCCCCAGCCGCTGCACGTACTCCCGAATTGAACCGCTGCCCGAGAGCAAAATAGCCACCCTCGCCTCGGGCACATCCACGCCTTCGTTGAGGACGTGGCTGACCACCAGGGTGGGGTACTCGCCGCTGCGAAAGGCCTGGAGAATGGCGTGGCGCTCCTTGACCGGTGTCTGATGGGTAATGGCGGGGATCAGAAACGTCTCGGAGATTTGATAGACCGTGGCGTTGTCGTTGGTAAAGATCAGGGTGCGATCGGGATAGTGCTGGGCTAGCAACTCGGCCAGCACCCGCAGCTTGCCCTCGGTGCCCAGGGCGATCGCCCTGGCCTCTCGGTGCGCCAGCATGGCCCGTCGCCCCCCGGCCGACTGGGCGCTGGCCCGCACAAATCGCTGCCACCCCTGGGCGGAGCTCAGCCAGATGTTGGCCTCCTGCAAAAACAGGTTGCGCTGGGCGATCAGCTGGCTGTAGCGCGATCGCTCCTGCTCGGAAAGCTTGACCTTGATGGGCACGATTTCAAACGGAGCCAGGGCATCACCGGAGAGATCGGCGGCCGATTTTTGGTAGACCACCGGCCCCAGCAGGTGGGTGAGGTCGTCGTGGCGACCGTCGGCGCGATCGGGGGTAGCGGTTAAGCCCAGGCGATAGGGCGCAATGGAATATTCGGCAATGACTCGGTTGAAGTCGCTGGGCAGGTGATGGCACTCATCGCAGATTAGCAGCGCGTACTGATTGCCCAGGCTCTCGGCATTGATAGCCGCACTGTCGTAGGTGGCGACTAAAATCGGGGTGCGATCCCGAGATCCGCCGCCCAGCAGCCCCACCTCTACATTGGGGAAAGCCGTCGTCAGGTGAGCGTACCACTGATGCATGAGATCTAGCGTGGGCACGGTGATCAGCGTGGGGCGGGGCGTGGTCTGCATCGCCAGTTGAGCCAGGTAGGTTTTGCCGCTGGCGGTGGGCAGCACGACCACGCCGCGCCAGCGCTGGTTTATCCAGGCCTGGAGCGCTTCCTGCTGGTGTGGATAAGGGGCCAGACTGATCTGGGGATCGAGATCGAGGGGCGCAAAGGTGTGGGCCTGATCGTTGAAGGCCACCTGTTCGGCCCGTAGGGTTTCAACCAGGGTGCGGTACTGCTGGGCCGGAATGCGAAATTTTTCGATTCGATCGTCCCAGTGGGCAAAGTCAACCCAGCCTTTGCCGCGCGGCGGCGGATGGAGGATGAGCGTACCGCGATCGTAGGTCAGCGTAGGGGTGCGCCCCATGGTGGTCCATAGTTGCTGAAGGTATTGTAGCGAGAGTCTTACCCTCTCGTTTCCTCGACCACTGGTGCGGGGGTGTATTGCAGGCAATCGAGGCGATTGGCGGGCATAGTGAGGTAGAGCACGTCGCCGTCGGCCAGGGTGACATCTAGCAGGTCATAGCCGTGCAGAGTGCGGTGGGCGGACTCGATGTAGAGCGGTACCAGGTGGGCAGTCTGGGCGATCGCCTGAATGGGCTGGTTATAGAACGGATGGTGGGGGGTGATCAGGGTGGCGATCGCGACCCACAGCAGATCTCCCGCCATGCCGTTGCCGAGAATGCGCCCGCCCAGGGCCGCTGCGGCAAAGGTGGGGGCCGCTAAATCCATTGGGCTGAGCACCTGGTCAAACTCAAACACCTGCTGCACCTGCCGGGCAAATTCGGCATCGAAAATGCGCACAACGGCGGGCACTTGGGGGCTAATGCTGCGGGCGGTCAGGGCAATTTCTAAATTGACGGTGTCGTCGCTGGTGACCACCAGCAGGGCCTGGGCCGAGGCTAAATTGACGGTCTCCAGGGTAGAGGTCAGATTGGCATCGGCGATGATGACCGGAATTTTGAGCGCGTTGACCGCAAGCAGAAAGCGGTTGCTGGCGTCCTGCTCCACAACGACAACCTGATGTCCAGTCTGGTGCAGGTGAAGCGCGATGCGATAGCCGACCCCGCCCAGCCCGCAGACAATGTAGTGATGCTGACGGGGCATGCGGGCCACACTCCACAGGCTCTGAAAATGCGACCCCAAAATAAAGTCGTTGAGCAGGGCGTAGCAAATGCCAATTACCCCAGCCCCTACCAGCATCATGACCGCGGTAAACACTTTAATCGCGGCGGAGCTCTTTTCGGCCACCTGCTCTTGCCCCCCCGCCCCGGTAATCATGCCCACCGAGAAGTACAGCGCATCGACCCAGCTCGTGTCGAGGCTGTTGCTCAGGTAGGTGAAGGTCGCCAAGCCAATGGTGATCAATAAGGCCAAAATCACCAGCAGCGTGGCGCGGGCCCGGCGGCGACCGTGGTTGAGGGTTACCACCAGGCGCTGCCAAAACTGCAGGATACGGCGCGACTTCAGCCGGGGCTGCTGGGGCTTGGTGGCGACGACCAGGCGATCGCCGACCTGCATCACCTGATCGGTAACCACCGCCGTCACCAGATCGATGGGGCGACGAGCCGAGTGGTAGTGAATTAAAAGCTGGGATCGATCGTTCCACAAGCTTTTGAGGGGCTTGCCGTGCCAGGGATGATTGGTATCGATCACCTCTTCGTACATGGGCCAGGTGAGGTCAAACAGGTGCAGCTGGCCGATCGCCCGGTTGCCCCGCGCCGCAAAGGCAAACAGCGGTGCCGCCAGGGCCGCCGAACTGAGGCTGATGTGGTGGGGCAGGGTGTGGTCGAGGCGCTCGCCCAGGCTGATGTTAAACAGCCGGTTAATAATGCGAATGCTGGGGTTGAGAATGCGCGCCTGGGTGAGAATCGCTAAATTCAGGGCATCGTCGGAGGTAGCCAGCACCAGGGCCTGGGCCTGGTGGATACCCGCCTGGGTCAGCGTTGTGGGCGATCGCAGCTCTCCGACCACCACCTCACCACCAATTTCGGGCATGGGGTGATAGCTAATCCCCACGACCGTTGCCCCCTGCTGACGCAGCAGGTTAAAAATACGCAGCCCCGTGCGCCCCAGCCCGCAAACGATGATGTGAGGTCGCAGGGGCGCAGGCGTGTCCCGAGACGTTACGGATGTCACGGCCATGACCAACAACCACCAATACTATGTCTGTTGTCGAGTCTGGCCGTTGCCGCTGCTGTAGCTTAGGGCACGTTGTTTTAAAAGTTTGGGTGACGAGAAGTCGGGAAGGTGGAGAGGTGGGGGTGATGGGGTGATGGGGTGATGGGGTGATGGGGTGATGGGGTGATGGGGTGATGGGATCCCTACTCCCCCACTCCATTACTCCCCTACTCCTCCACTCCCCTACTCCCCCGGCGGATCCCCAAACTCCTCGCTCTTC
>JBARVK010000252.1:0-3352 GCA_049646225.1 Nodosilinea sp. | reverse complement strand
CTGGAAAGAAAAAGTCGGTCGGCTCTTCATCCTCTTCAGCCGCAATGTAGCTACGGTAATACTCTTCTAGCTCTGCCGCACCAATCGATCGCTCCGACGGATTTTCAAAAAAGCCCTTGACTTTGAGATAGCGGCGCAGCCCCTCAGCCCCAGCGTCGTGCTGGGTAGCCGCCTTAAAGTCGTCCGGGAATGTGTCGCTAATCTGCAACCAGGCCTCTTCCAAAATGTCTTCTACATCTTCGTTGGGGGCGTTGTCAATCAGCGCTTCTAGCCCGTCGAGGATGTCAATGAGTTTGAGAAGCTCTGGAATTTTCTCCGAGTTAGACATTGAGCTGTGCATGAATAGCGCTAAACAACCGCAAAGGCTTAGGAAAATCTTAGTGGAGTATGAGGCCGATTGATCGACCCTAGAACTGAAATTCACGCCTTTGAGATGAACACCTGCCCAGGCCCTAGGCGATCGCCAGATTCAGCATTTTCCTGACTCGCGCTTCTAGAGGGTGGAATGCTTGCTAGCGATCCCACTGGCTGAGATAACGAATAACCTTCGAATCTGTATACTCACCGTTTGTAGGGGCATTGTAGTTTAATGCTCCCGGCGAAGTATCGGTTTTGACTCGGGGTTGTGTGACTTGGCTTTGGTATAACTCTCTGGCGTCGAGTCCTAGGGGCGGTCAATTCCGCTCTGAGACTGGTTTTGGGTCGTGGCCCGCCACTCCCGCAGGCGCAGCTGGGCCTGGGCGTAGGCTTCGGTTTGGGCCGGTACGGCCTCGGCAATAGCAATCGCTCGGCTGGGGTTAACCGCTGCTTCGGTTTCAGCTAGGCGCAGCAGGTCCCAACTCCAGCGGGTGATGGCCTGGGTAGCCTCGGTGCGCTGGGGGCTACCCTCGGGCACCTGCTGAGCTAACCGCACCGCCTCGGCTAGGGCACTGACGGTGCCCGTCTGGGCGGCTCGGTAGGCCGCCTGCAACTGCTGCTGCCCCTGGAGCTGCCCTCGCCAGGTTTGAAGACTGCTTTGCGCTTCGTCGGAGAGCGCCCGGCCCGGCCCGATGCGAGAGGCAATCGCCACCGCCTCAGCCAGGCGTCCCTGGGCTGCGAGCTGACGGGCCTGGGCCAGGAGGGGACTATCTTCGGCCCGCTGCAGGCTATTGCGCCACTGGTCAATGCTGTCTTGGGCTTCATCGGAGAGGGCGCGGCCTGGGCCAATCTGGCGGGCGCTGGCGATCGCGCCAGCCAAATCACCCGCCTGGGCCTGGGCCTGAGCCTGGCTGAGAATGGGGCGATCTTCGGCGGTTTGAATCTGGCCGCGCCAGCGACCGATTTGGGCTTCGGCATCCTCCCAGGCCGCGTTGCTGCGAGAAATTTCCTGGGCCTCAATGATGGCGGCCTGGAGGTCGGCCACGCTGCCGGGCAGAGCTACCTGCCGGGCCCACTCTAGCTGGGTGCGACCCTTTACCTCATCTTGCCAACGTGCCATCTGAGTCTGGGCTTTGCCGTAAAGGGGGCGATCGGCGCTGATGCTCTGGAGGCGTACGATCGCCCCCTCCAGCCCGGTAATACCGCCCTGCCAAGAAAGCTGACTGGCGTCGATGAAGGTGCTCATATCGGCAATTTCGGCCCCCATGTTCAGCGAGGCCGGAATCGCGTCTAGCATCTGCTGTGCTGCCACGGCATCTTGACGACCGAGGGCCGCTTCGGCCATGTCTAGCAGATCGCGACCCAGCTCGCGAATGACCGACTGGGCCTCGCTATAGACTGGGCTTTGACTATCGATGCCTTGGGCCAGTGTGATCGCCTCCTGCATGGCCTTGAGGGTGCGCTGGCGAGCCAGCTCTTTGGCTTTGCCCAACTGGTTGAGGTCTTCGCGGGCGGCGGTAATCTTGGCGCTCAGCTCATCGTACTTGACGGTTTCCCAATGGGTATTGCCTACGTCCAGCAGCTGAATCGCCTTGGCAAAGGCATCCTGAAAAGCCAGCGCCTTGAGGTCGACCTCGGCGGCGTCATAGATAGTCTCGGCCTCTTGCCAAATCTGGTTCCAGTCGCTGATCTGCTGGCTGACCAGCTGGGCCGCCGCCGTGTGGTTAGGAATGCGTCGGGCGATCGCGATCGCCTCGGCTAAATCACCCGCTTGAAACGTAGTTTCGGCCAGATCGAGAATGCTGTTCGACCAGGTTTCGATCCGTAGATTGACTTCGCCGCGTAGGGGATGGTCGGAGGGCAGCGACTCCAGCAGCGCGATCGCATCTAAGTACCCATCTACGGTACCCTGCTCGGCGTAGGCTTCGGCACACTGCAGCCGCGTCGTCGCCGCCGCCGTTGGCCAGAAAATCGCCCGACAGTTGGGCAGGTTTGGAATCCGAAACAGGCTGACCGCCGACACAGCCCCGACCCCCATCACCGCCGTCAGCAGCCCCACCGACCAGATCGGCCAGGTCTTGGCCAGCCGCTGGGTCAGGGGCAGGCTAGGCCTAGAGCGGTTGGCCAAAAAATGGTCTGACTCAGCGTCGGGCTGGTGACTGGTTTGGTGGCTGCTATCGGCCCGCTGACGCAAATCGGCTAAGGGGTCGTAACGGGTCGGCCCCGCCGCCGATGCAAAGCGCGACTGCTTTGGCCCCTGGGCTGCCGCAGTCGGCGGCACCGGCGGCGGCAAGGCGGCAGAACGGACAGGCTCGATGGGCTGCCCTCGATGCGGTGGTCGTTCAAAAGGATCGTGTTCTGAAGCCATGACCGCTTCCTGAGAGGTGTACCGCATCTCCTGGCGCATGGGCTATACGAATCTGCTGGCCCCAGCGTGCGACAAAAGTCAGATTTAGTATAGCCATGTCTTTATTAAACGTACTGGTCGCTTGGCCTGCTCTACCCCCCCTGACCAGATCTAGGGGAATAAAACACCTCTAGCCACCCACCTGATCTTTATACTCGTCGGCGGTAAGGGTATCGTCTAGCTCCTCCAAGTCGCTGGCCTTGACTTTGACCAGCCAGCCATCGCCGTAGGGGTCGTCGCCAATCTGCTCAGGTGATTCGATCAAGGCTTCATTGCGCTCCAGCACTTCGCCCGAGACGGGTGACTTTAGCTCTTCTACGGCCTTTACCGACTCTACGGTGCCAAATTTTTCGCCTTTTTCAAGACCGTCACCAATCTCGGGTAGCTCTAAAAAGACAATGTCGCCTAGCTGGTCAATGGCAAAGGCGGTAATGCCGACGGTCACAATGCTCTCGTCTTCATCGACGCGGGCGTATTCGTGGCTGTCGAGATATTTCAGCGTTTCAGGATATTCAAATGCCATGGCTTAACCTCACGTCGCCCCAGAAAGACCTATTTGTAGCACAGCTATTGGGCAAAGGGGAGGGG
>JBARVK010000251.1:0-3151 GCA_049646225.1 Nodosilinea sp. | reverse complement strand
GGCGACAAGCCGGCCCGGATTCAGCAGGTCGTGAGCCTGGCGGCCGAGCGCTCCGACTCAGACTCAAAGCTGCTGCTCTTTACAGGGGGGTTGGGGCCTACCCCCGACGACCTAACCGTAGAGACGTTGGCCGACCTGTTTGGTGCCCCTCTGGTCGAACATCCTGACCTAGTGGCCGATATCAAAGCCAAATTCACCGCCCGTGGGCGCACTATGCCCCCCAGCAATCGTAAGCAGGCGCTGCTGCCAGAGGGGGCGTTGGTACTGCCAAACCCCCAGGGCACCGCCCCTGGAATCATTTGGTCACCCCGCCCTGGCCTAACCCTGATGACCTTCCCCGGTGTACCGCGTGAGATGCAGGCCATGTGGCGCGAAACCGCTGTACCCTATCTACACGATCAGGGCTGGGTAACAACGACCATTGTCAGCCGCATGCTGCGGTTCTGGGGAGTTAGCGAATCGGCCCTGGCAGAGCAGGTGGCCCCCTACCTCAGCCAGGGCAACCCCACCGTGGCCCCCTACGCCAGCAAAGGCGAGGCCAAGCTGCGTATCAGCGCGAAAGCCAACTCCACCGCTGCCGCCCTGGCCCAAATTGAACCAGTGGAAGCAGGCATTCGCGCCCTGATGAAAGACAACTGCTACGGGGCCGACGACGATACCCTCGCTTCGGTGGTGGGCCAACTCTTGCTGCAGCGCCAGCAAACGGTAGCCGTGGCTGAGTCGTGCACCGGCGGCGGCTTGGGCCAGTTGCTAACCGATATCCCTGGCAGCTCAGCCTATTTTTACGGGGGCGTCATTGCCTACGACAATCGCGTCAAGGTCAACCTACTCAAGGTCGACAGCGCCGTCTTAGACGAGCAGGGGGCCGTCAGTGCCATCGTCGCTGAGCAAATGGCGCTGGGCGCTAAAGCGCTACTGCACACTGACTGGGCCTTGAGCATAACGGGCATTGCCGGGCCGGACGGTGGTAGTCCTGAAAAACCCGTGGGGCTGGTTTACATTGGTCTGGCTACCCCTGGGGGCGAGGTGGTGAGCTATAAGCACGAATTTTCGGGTTATCGCGGGCGTGACTGGGTGCGTCAGCTCAGTGCTCTTTCAGCCCTTGATGCGCTGCGCCGCAACCTGCTCTAACGGGTGGGTTGATCATTTGCTTCAAAAGGCTATTATGTAATTATGGAAAAGTGCAGCCCCACTTCGATTTATTGACCTGAGTTTGGCTTTGGGTCGATGGCTAATTACGAGCGGATGGGGTGGCGTGTGCCAGTAAGGAGTTTTATCCTAATGGATTACATCGAAGAGGCTCTCGAAAAACTGCGCGAGTGGGTCGATAGAGTCATTGAGGCTCTGTTTGGTCCCGAGCCCCATGGAGAGCCTGAGCTGATCCCAATCCCTGTGGATGAGCCTCGTCGCTAGGGCATTCGTCGCATAGATCAGGCTTAGGCAAAGGGTTCTTCTGCTGGCCTTGCCCTGATTTTGGCAGCATATACCTGGTTTGAGTAGCGCTTAAAGGCGTCAAAAATGTCGGCGTCACTGGAATTAAGTCATTGTATAGGGTTCAGGTAATTCACGGCCCCAATCTAAATCTGCTGGGCTTGCGCGAACCCGGCATTTACGGCAGTCATTCGCTGGCGACTATAGAGACGATGCTGACTGATGAAGCCGGTGCGCTTGAGGTGGCGGTAAACTTTTTCCAGTCGAACGGCGAGGGTGCTTTGATAGATTGCATCCAGGCTTGCTATGGTCAGCAAGATGGCATTCTGATTAATCCTGGTGCTTACACCCACACCAGCGTAGCGATTCGAGATGCGATCGCTGGTGTTGGTCTCCCCACGGTTGAGGTGCACCTCAGCAACATTCACAAACGTGAACCATTCCGTCATCACTCGTACATTGCCGCCGTAGCCGTGGGCCAAATTTGCGGCTTTGGTGCCGATAGCTATCGGCTTGGTTTGTATGGGTTGGTGCAGCATCTCAAATCTCTTACCTCGTCCTAGACCCGTATGGCCAGCGCCACTGCCACAATTAAGTTTCTTCAGGTGTCCACGTCTCAAGAATGGATCGAGCAGGCTCTGACCAATCTTGACGTCATTTTGCTGGATCATGCCCAGTGCGAACGCAAGGCGGCAGGGGTGGCCATGGGCTTGATCAATCGATATCCGTCCGATGCTGAACTGGTCAAGGCCCTAACCGCGATCGCCCAGGAAGAACTGGCCCACTTTGCCCAGGTCAACCAGTGGCTCGAACGGCGCGGTGTGGCTTTTGGGCCGCTGCCGCCCCCGCCCTACGGTGCCGCCCTGCACCAGCAGGTGCGCCCGGTCGAACCCCATCGCCAGCTGGATGTCCTGCTGGTTTCTGCCCTGATCGAAGCCCGCAGTCATGAGCGGCTAGGGCTGCTGGGTCAGCACTGCCCCGATCCAGAACTGGCCCACTTCTACCGCAGCCTGATGGCCTCGGAGGCCCGCCATTACGGAGCCTACTGGGTGCTTGCTACAGGCCGTTTTCCGCGCTCCGAGGTGGAGGATCAGTTGGCGACTCTGGCTGTAGTGGAAAGCGAGATTTTGGCCACGCTGCACCCCCAACCCCGCATTCACAGCTAACACCCCACCGCTAACCCGTCCCATGCCCACTGAACACCGCAGCACCTTTGGCCCCTACCTGATTCGCAACTGGCAACCCAGCGATCGCGACGCTGCCCTGGCCCTAATCGCCCAAGTCTTGAAAGAATACAGCCTGACCTGCGAGCCAGCGGATAGCGATCGCGATGCCCGCGATGTTGAAGCCTGCTACTGGGACACCGGCGGAGAGTTTTGGGTGGTTGAAACCGCTGGCGAGCTGGTCGGCACGGCGGGTTATAGACCGACCCATCGCGGCGATCGCGCCGTAGAACTGCGCAAGATGTATCTGCTGCCCGCCGCCCGAGGGCAGGGGCTAGGGCGCCACCTGCTGAGCACGATGGAGGCAGCTATTCAAAACCGCGGCTTTGATCAAATTTGGTTAGAAACCGCCTCGGTGCTAAAAGAAGCCGTGGGGCTGTACGAATCGAGCGGCTATGAACCCGCCAGCGGTGTGGAAACGGCGAGATGCGATCGCGTTTACTACAAAAAACTTGCCCTACCTGTAGTCGAGGGTAGCTCACCCTAGTCCATTACCC
>JBARVK010000250.1:0-5945 GCA_049646225.1 Nodosilinea sp. | reverse complement strand
GTATGGATATCACTATCGTGACGTCCGCCAGCACCGATGAAGAAGGCAGAGCGCTACTCAAGGAATTGGGTATGCCGTTCCGTGACAACTAACACAGGTTTATACGCGTACTAGAACTATGGCTGCTAACGACACAATTGCGGATATGTTGACTCGCATTAGGAATGCGAATCTAGCGCGGCACCAAACCGTGGGCATTCCTTCTACCCGGATGACCCGGAGTATTGCCAAGGTACTGAAGGAGGAAGGCTTTATTACCGACTACTCTGAGACCACCGTTGAAGAACGGCCTCAGCTAGTGGTCGCCCTCAAGTACAAGGGCAAAACCCGTCAGCCCATCATTCGTAATCTAACCCGCGTTAGCAAGCCCGGTCTGCGCGTGTACTCCAACCGGAAAGAGCTGCCCCGGGTGCTGGGTGGCATTGGTATTGCGATTGTTTCTACCTCTAGCGGTATCATGACCGATCGCGATGCTCGGCGGCAGGGAATTGGTGGTGAAGTGCTTTGCTACGTCTGGTAGGTCAGGCGAAATCAGCTAGGTTTGGCGGTGAGCCTGCGCTGCCCTACCGATAGTCATCAAGGGCGTTATCGAGTGCTAAGGATTTAGGAGCTTTGTATCATGTCACGTATTGGCAAACGGCCAATCCCAGTCCCGGCCAAGGTGTCAGTCACGATTGACGGTCAGGATGTTCAGGTCAAAGGGCCCAAGGGCGAGCTGTCTCGCACCCTGCCCAGCGGTGTCGTCGTCGTTCAAGAAGGTGACACCGTGTTGGTGAATCGCCGGGATGACTCGCGCCTAGCCCGTGAGCGCCACGGTCTCTGCCGCACCCTGGTGGCTAACATGGTTGAAGGGGTTTCCAATGGCTACCAGAAGCGCCTCGAAATTCAGGGAATTGGCTATCGAGCCCAACTCCAGGGCCGGAACCTGAACCTCAGCCTGGGGTACAGCCATCCAGTTGTCTTTGAGCCTCCTGCGGGCATCGAATTCGTCGTTGAAAGCAACACCAATGTCGTCATTAACGGCATTGACAAAGAGCTAGTTGGCAACATTGCTGCCAGCATCCGGGCGAGCCGTCCTCCCGAACCCTACAAGGGTAAAGGTGTGCGCTACGCCGGTGAGCAGGTCAGACGCAAGGCCGGTAAGTCAGGGAAGAAGTAAGTCATGAAAGCAAGTCGTAAAGAATTAACTCGTCGCCGGCACGCCCGGATTCGTCGCCGCGTGTTTGGCACACCTGAACGGCCCCGTTTGGCCGTATTTCGTTCGAACCAGCATATTTATGCTCAGATTATTGACGACACGAGCCATCACACACTAGTGGCCGCTTCAACGGTTGAGCCCGATGTTTTGACCGATGAAACAGGCTCAACTCAGGGTTCCGCTGCGGTAGTTGGCAAGCTGCTGGCCGAGCGAGCCTTGAAGGCTGGCATTACTCAGGTCGTTTTTGACCGAGGCGGCAAGCTTTACCACGGTCGAGTGGCGGCGCTGGCCGAGGCGGCCCGCGAAGCTGGCTTGAGCCTCTAGGGCTTCAGTATTTAACTGAACTGAACCACTCTACTTTTGCTTGATGTAACTAAGGCTGAGAAAAGGCATGGCAAACCGTCGCAAAGAAGCGCGAACTAAAGAGAAAAAGACCGATTGGCAAGAGCGCGTCGTTCAAATTCGTCGCGTAACTAAGGTGGTGAAGGGGGGCAAAAAGCTCAGCTTCCGTGCCATTGTCGTCGTCGGCAACGAGAAAGGCCAGGTCGGTGTTGGCGTCGGCAAGGCTGGAGATGTAATTGGTGCTGTCAAAAAGGGCGTTGCCGATGGCAAAAAGCACTTGGTTGATGTGCCCCTTACCCGTTCCTACTCTATTCCCCACCCTTCCAACGGTATTGGGGGCGGCGCGAAAGTGTTCATGCGCCCTGCGGCTCCGGGTACTGGAGTAATTGCTGGTGGAGCCGTGCGCACCGTGTTAGAACTCGCTGGCGTCCGCAACGTGCTGGCCAAGCAATTGGGCTCTAACAACCCTCTCAATAATGCCCGGGCGGCGGCAGATGCCCTGGCCTCCCTGCGCACTTTTGCTGACGTAGCCGAAGAGCGGGATATTCCGGTCGAAAATCTGTACGTTTAATGTCTAGTCGGTATCGCTGTTTCTATTTTCCTCAGCCATGAGAATCAACGACGCACAACCACAAGCAGGCTCTAAGCGCCGCCGTCGCCGCGTGGGTCGCGGCATTTCTGCGGGTCAGGGTGCTAGCTGCGGCTTCGGCATGCGGGGCCAAAAATCGCGATCGGGTAGCGGTACTCGACCTGGTTTTGAGGGTGGTCAAATGCCTCTCTATCGCCGCATTCCTAAGCTTAAGCATTTCCCTCTGGTCAATCAAAAAGAATACACCATCATCAATGTCAAAGGCCTGGCCGATCTGACTGCGGGGACTGATGTGTCTCTGGAGTCGCTGCTAGAGGCGGGTATTCTGACCACCAACGATGGTCCTTTGAAGGTGCTGGGCGACGGTGAGTTAGATGTTGCCCTGACCGTCAGGGCGGCGGCATTTACTCAGTCGGCCAAAGAAAAAATCGAGCAAGCTGGCGGCACCTGCGAAGTGGTCGCATAGCAAGATGGCTCTCCTATCCCTTAAACTGGGGTGTGGACAGTATCTATAAAATCTATAGGTATTGGCTGTCGCCAATGTATTGCTAAACGTAGGGCTGAGGTATTGTTGCATGGTCGTAAGTCGGGGTAAAAATCCCAGCGCGCAGGAAACATTTATGCAGATGGCCCAGGCCGCTGGCCTGCGCAGCCGTCTGCTGGTGACCCTGGGGCTGCTGGTATTGGTCAGACTGGGAATTTTTATTCCAGTACCTGGTATCGATCGTCAGGCGTTTGCCGCATCGATTCAATCGGGCAGTTTGGCCGGTTTCGTGGGCTTTTTAGATATCTTTGTGGGCGGCGGCTTGTCGGCTCTAGGTATTTTTGCCCTGGGTATTTTGCCCTTCATCAATGCCTCCATCATCATGCAGCTGCTGACGGCGGCTTTGCCCCAGCTCGAAGATCTGCAGAAAAACGAGGGTGAAGCTGGACGGCGCAAGATTTCTCAGATCACTCGCTACGTGGCTTTGGGATGGGCAATTTTGCAGAGTACGCTGCTGTCGTCCTTTTTGCTGTACCAGTTCGCTGAAGTACCGGGACCAGCGTTTGTAGCTCAAACGGTGATTGCCCTGACCGCAGGCTCTATGTTTGTCATGTGGGTGGGTGAGCTGATTACCGAGCGCGGGATTGGCAATGGCGCATCGCTGCTGATCTTTCTCAACATTGTCTCTACGCTGCCTCGCTCCCTAGGGCAGACTATCGATCTGGCTCAGAGCGGCGATCGCGGCCTGGTGGGCGGCGTGATCATTCTGATGCTGGCCTTTCTGGCCATGATTGTGGGCATCGTCTTTGTTCAAGAGGGCACCCGCCGCATTCCCATTGTGTCGGCGCGTCGCCAGGTAGGCCGCAAGCTCTACCTGGAGCAGAGCAACTATCTGCCCCTGCGGCTTAATCAGGGTGGCGTTATGCCGATTATCTTCGCATCGGCGGTCCTGGTTCTACCCATCTCGCTGACTCAATACATTGCCAATCCCGCCTTTGGGCAGTTCGTCAATACTTATCTAAACCCCACCTCCTGGTTCTACGTTTCTCTTTACCTCGTACTCATTCTTTTCTTTAGCTACTTTTATTCGTCGCTGATCATGAATCCCGACGATGTCTCTCGCAACTTGAAGAAGATGGGGGCGAGTATTCCGGGTATTCGTCCGGGTAAGGCAACCACTGAGTACGTCAGCCGTATCTTGAATCGACTGACCTTTCTTGGGGCGATCTTTTTGGGCATGGTGGCGGTTGTTCCGAGTGCCGTTGAGAGCCTAACCCGAGTGCCAACCTTCCGTGGTTTTGGAGCTACTTCCCTGCTGATTTTAGTGGGGGTTGCTATCGATACCGCTAAGCAGATTCAAACCTACGTGATTTCCCAGCGCTACGAAGGAATGGTGAAGCAGTAGTGACGCGACTTATTTTTCTAGGTCCACCGGGAGCGGGTAAGGGTACTCAGGCCGAGCTACTGGCCAAAGATTGTGACGTGCCCCACATTTCCACTGGCGATATTCTGCGGTCAGCGGTGGCCGCAGGGAGCGAGCTGGGGCAGAAAGCCGATCACTACATGAGTGCCGGGGAACTGGTGCCCGACGATTTGATTCTTGATCTCATCGAGGAGCGCTTGGGTCAGGACGACACCCAGAAGGGCTGGCTGCTGGATGGCTTTCCCCGCAATGTGCCCCAGGCAGAGTTTCTACAGACGCTGCTGGAGCAGATTGAGCAGCCTGCCGACTTTGTGATCAATCTTGATGTTGAGGATGATGTGATTGTGGCCAGGCTGCTGCAGCGGGGCCGCAAGGATGACGAAGAGTCGGTAATTTTGAATCGGCTTGAGGTCTATCGTCAGCAAACAGAGCCGCTGATCGAGTTCTACCGCAGTCGCCAGCAGCTGGTTTCCGTAGACGGAAATCAAACCATGGAGGCTGTCTATGCCAACCTTAAGAGCCTGGTAATGGATTAGCTGCTGGGGTTATGCTAGAGGTAAATTTGTTAGTTTGTACTTAGGGAGAAGTTAGCTTGTCTAAGCAAGACCTAATTGAAATGGAGGGTACCATTACCGAATCGCTACCGAATGCAATGTTTCGGGTCGATTTGGACAATGGTTTTAACGTGCTGGCCCACATTTCAGGAAAGATTCGTCGTAACTACATCAAAATTTTGCCGGGCGATCGCGTCAAGGTAGAACTCACCCCCTACGACCTAACCAAAGGCCGTATCACCTATCGTCTCCGCAAGAAGTAGTTTGGCCTAACTCAGAATTGGCGCCAATAATTTGTCGGCCCCTGTGCGGAAGATGTCTGCGCAGGGAAGTTTTGTCTGAGCTTCTATTTCCTGTACCGCCGCCTCGGCTTCGACGGCACTCAGGTGGCCGGTGTTGAGGGCAATCGCGACTACCTTAGCTGGGTAGAATGCGCCTGCTGCCGTGGTCACCTGTTCGTACAGGTTCACTACGCTGGGGAGGTCGGGAATATTGACGTGGGGGAAATTGTGAATGTGGGTTTGCCCGGCTCGGTGTACCAACACCAGGTGGGTTGGCTGAGTCCCCCGCAGCAGAGGCAGCGTTGCGGTCGAAGCCGGATTGAGTAACGATCCCTGACCTTCTATAAAGATGAAGTCGTGATCGGGGCCATAGCGTAGGACTTGCTGCTCAATCGCGCCCGATGCATAGTCAACCCGAATGGCGTCTAGGGGCACGCCGTCATCTCCAAGCATGAGGTTGGTCTGCCCGGTGGCGATGACTTTGGATCGCAGCCCCCGTTCTAGGCAGGCGCGGTGCAGCTCTAAGGTAGCCGACATCTTGCCGACGGACATATCGGTGCCCACGGTCAGAATGCGTTTGCAGGCTAGCTGTCTGGCCTGGCCGCTGCCTACGGTGAGCCCCTCTGGCTCTTTGCGCACGTCCCAAATCCACTGGTCGGGTCTGAGCCAGGGTTGCAGAGCCGGGTGGTTGGCCATGGGCGTGTGCAGGCCGTTGACAATACTCAGCCCTGCTTTAACGGCCTGCTCGATATCTTTGAACCAGGCCTCGGGCAGCTTGCCGCCGGAGGGCGCAATGCCAATGGTCAGCACATCGGGGGTAAAGGTGAGGGCTTCGGTGAGCGACTCGACCACGGGAATTGCTTTGTCAATACCGGTCAGGTCGACCAGCGATCGCCCCGCGGCCTGGTAATCAATGACGGCAACAATGGGCGATTGACTAAAGCGCAGCAGGGACAGGCCAGTTTTACCCATGGGGCCTTGGGTGCCCTCGTGCATGAGTAGAGCAATGCGGCTATCGGGCTTGAGGTGCATGGGCGAGTCCAAGTCCAGGGTGGTTAGACGGTAGTAGACGGC